>NZ_VOYW01000033.1:0-37871 GCF_013420085.1 Acinetobacter sp. YH12027 | reverse complement strand
TCATGAAATACGGTATTCTGATGTGACAAAACCTGAATCCTGGTCGTTAAAGTGTTTGTTTGCACTCATATTTTAACTGTTAGGACTCAGGTTTTTTTATTTAAAGCAAACTATGGGACAGCAGTGACCTTTCGGTGCGTTTTTTTATGCCCAAAATGACACTTAGACTGTGCCCAGTTCAGTAGGTGAGATCAGTATCGAACCTAAAAATACAATAAAGACCCCGATGAGCTGTAAGAAAAAAGGATTTTTGGCATCTTGCCAATACAGAATCAGAAAGACGATGGAAATGGGATAAAACAATAGACAGCCCAGTCCCCATAAAATACTGGTTTTAAATGCAGCGATGAGAAAGCCCAGACCGCCAATCAAAATAATGGCAAGGCCTAAATAGAGGATGTACATGTTTTTCTCGTTTCTTGTTTGAAGTTTTTAAAAATGATGCTTCGTTTGATGCTTATTTTATCAATATGTTTTTTAAATTCAATTATTTGTAATTTTAAAATCAATGAATTATATCCATTAAAAAAAGGCGATGCTTAAATGCATCGCCTTTTTGGTATTGCCCCTAAGCGTTTTATTTAGGCACTTAGTGTGTCGGTGTTTGGTGATGGGCAATTTGGATTTGATTTAAAATATGATTGCTCATATTTTTCGCCATTTCCTCTTTGGCATAATAAACCTCACCGACATTGTCACGACGAATGACTTCAGCTTCTTCTTTGCTTTCCGCACAAACCAACACTTGGATAGACGGATTCAGCATTTTGGCAATGTCGACAATTTTATGAATATCTAAAATATCCATAGGTGAAATGACCAAAAGGCGTGCGTGTTGAATATGGGCTTGAATTAAAACGCCGGGTTCTGTTGCCACACCGGATACCGCAGCGATGCCTTTTTCCCGTAAGTTTTCCACGATTTCACGATTTTCTTCAGCAATAACCACTTTAATGTTTTCATTCATTAATTCACGGGTAATGCGACGACCGACTTCACCATGACCAATCAGTACCACCTGATCACGTAGATAATCCTGTGAGACCTCATCAGGCAACATGGCTAATGGGTCACTACTACGTTCCAGTAAACGGGCCAAATTCGAGCGCTCACGGATGAGTCGCTGCATAGGCTCGATTGCAGAAAATACAAATGAGTTGAGTGTAATCGAGATTAATGCACCTGCCAGTATCAGGTTTTGTCCTTCCATAGAAAGGAGGTTTAGAGATACACCCAAGGTCGCCAAAATAAATGAGAACTCACCAATTTGCGCCAAGCTTGCCCCAACGGTTAATGCGGTATTGATGGGGTAGCGGAAGAACAATACTAATGCCATTGCAGCGATGGTCTTACCAATCATGATAATACCGACCACAGCTAAGACGTGAAGCGGTTGTTCAATCAAGATCCGTGGATCAAACAGCATGCCGACGGAGACGAAAAACAGAATCGAAAAAATTTCACGAAGCGGAAGGGTTTCTTCTTCTGCACGGTGACTAAAGTCAGACTCTTTGACCACCATACCGGCAAAAAATGCGCCCAGTGCCATGGATACACCAAATACCTTGTAGGCACCAAAGGCAATAGACACGGCTGCTGCAACCACAGTGAGCGTGAATAATTCACGTGAGCCTAAGCGTGCAACCACTTGCATAATCATTGGCACTAAACGTTTACCAATGATCAGCATGAAGGCAATAAAGCCAGCAACTTTGAGTAAAGTTAGACCTAAGGTCAGCCAAATATTTTCATCAGCACTGCTTTCTGTGAGCGGTTGGCCGCCAAGCAGTACGGCAGTAGCAGGCAGAAGGACCAGGACCAAAACCATCACCAAGTCTTCAACCAAGAGCCAACCCACGGCAATTTTACCATTGACGGAGTTGAGTAAACCGCGATCACCTAAGGCTTTGAGTAGAACGACAGTACTTGCACACGACAAACTTAAGCCAAACACTAAGGCTGAGCCCATGCTCCAGCCCCAAAGCATGGAAATTCCCATACCGAGTAAGGTCGCCACTGCAATTTGTAAAATGGCACCCGGGAGGGCAATACGACGTACTTGCATCAAATCATTGAGTGAAAAGTGCATACCCACGCCAAACATCAGAAACATCACACCGAGTTCGGCCAATTGGTTAGCGAGATGGATATCGCCAACTACCCCAGGTGTGTTTGGGCTAATAATAATACCGGCAATCAGATAGCCGATAAGGGGAGGAAGTCGCAGGCGTGCAGCAATATAGCCAAAAATTAAGGCAAAACCAAAGCCAACAGCAAGTAATATTATGAGTTCTACATCATGAGGCACTAAAAACTCCTTAAGCCTAAGTTAAGGGTAAAAAAGACAAGCACAAAAAGTGCCAAAAAGCATTTTGAAAGTTTAGCAATTCGAATAAAAAAAATGCAAAAAAAAACGACCTAAGTAGGTCGTTTTTTTCAAAAACTAAAATTATTTGATTTTAGCTTCTTTGAAGATTACGTGTTGACGGATTTTTGGATCAAATTTTTTGATTTCCATTTTTTCCGGCATAGTACGTTTGTTCTTAGTGGTAGTGTAGAAATAACCTGTACCAGCAGAAGAAACTAGGCGAATTTTATCACGCATGTTCGTAGCTCCTTAGATCTTTTGACCTTGAGCACGTAGGTCAGCAACAACCTTTTCGATGCCCAATTTGTCGATAATACGCATACCTTTAGTAGTTAGACGAAGACGTACGAAACGTTTTTCGCTTTCTAACCAAAAACGGTGGTGATGCAGGTTCGGCTCGAACCGGCGTTTAGTTTTGTTGTTGGCGTGTGAGACGTTGTTACCAACGACTGGACGCTTGCCGGTAACTTGGCAAACCTTAGACATGGTGTAACTCCATTGATTTAGCCAACAGCAAATCTGTATGGCCAGTCAAAAAAAACATTGAATTCATTCAAGGGGCGTTTTATATCAAAAATGCGCTTAAAAGACAAGCGATTTTGCATAAAACGAACGATCACCTAGTGTGATCGTTCATGCCTTGATCGTTTATCGAAGAAGTGTCTTCGAAATCAGTTTGTGGATCGGCTTATTGAACGGTGGAAGAATGAATTTCAAACTATAGAGTTTTGGATTCGACATCACCGAGCGTTCATGCGACAAACTGAAGAAACCTTCTGGACCATGATATTTCCCCATACCCGAAGCCCCCACACCGCCAAACGGCAGGTCATCTTGAGCAACATGGGTTAATACCGTGTTTTGTCCGAAATGTCCTGAATGGGTACGTGTTGCGACATAGTCGGCACGTGCCTGATCAAAGTCGAAATAGTATAAAGCAAGTGGACGAGGACGGCTATTAATAAAAGCAATAACCTCGTCAATTTGATCATATTCCATGATCGGAAGGATCGGACCGAAGATTTCATGCTGCATAATTTGCATGTCTGGAGTGACACCCGTTAAAACAGTCGGTGCAATTTTACGTACAGCGTCCACATCTTCATTTTGTGGGTTAAAACTGATGATTTGTGCGCCTTGATCACGCGCATCTTCTAAATAACCTTGTAGGCGGTTGTACTGCTTGTCATTAATAATCGAGGTGTAGTCCTGATTTTGGGCAATACTTGGGTACATGGCTTCAACGCACACTTTATAGTGATCTAAAAATTCAGCTGTTTTACCACGAGGTAAGAACACATAGTCAGGTGCAACACAAGTTTGACCTGCATTCCAAAGTTTACCAACCGCAAGACGCTGTGCGACATCTGCAAGGTCAATAGACGGATGAACCAATACAGGTGACTTTCCGCCTAATTCTAAAATCACCGGAACTAAGTTTTCAGACGCTGCCGCCATGACGGTTTTACCGACATTGGTCGAGCCAGTAAAAATCATCTTGTCGAAGGCAAGGTGACTAAACGCATCTGAAATTGGGCCACCACCGTTGACGACTGCGACCAATTCTTGAGGAAATGCTTCTGCGAGAGCTTTTTCTAGCACATCACCGAATGCCGCAGAGGCACTCGAAATTTTGATCATGGCATGGTTGCCCGCAGCCAAAGCACAAATCAGTGGGCCTATAGAAAGAAGCAGTGGGTAGTTCCATGGCGTAATAATGCCGACGACACCAAGCGGTTGATATTGCACCCATGCTTTTGCAGGTTGGTGAATAATTCCGACATGGCGTTTGGATGGTTTCATCCAGTCTGTCAAATGCTTGCTATAATATTTGATGTGCTCAAGACATGTGAGTAACTCACCAATCTTGGTTTCACCGATAGAACGGTTACCATAGTCTTGATTAATTGCATCAGCAAATTGATCTTGATACTTAACTAAGATACGCTTAAGCCGAGCCAAACGGTCAATACGTTCCTTCGCTGTAGGCAATGGGTAACGTAAATACGCTTGTTTCTGCTGTTCCAACATATTGTTGAGATGCTGGTGATCAAAAGAATGTGGTGTCATTGAAGTTGTTTTTGTCTGACTATTCATGTCGCACGACCATATCCAAATTAGCGATTAATTAATTTTTAGAGCAAATACTCTAAATAGTCAAGTTACTTTATGTGTTAGTGTTCTAATGCTTTGAAATAAATGGTTGTTTTAGGATGTCTCACACCAAAACCTTAAAAACGAAAGAACGTATTTTGCAGCTGAGTTTGCAGTTGTTTAATGAGCGTAGCGAGCGTTCAGTGACAACCAATCATATTGCTGCTGAACTGGGAATGAGCCCAGGTAACTTGTATTACCATTTCCGAAATAAAAGTGAAATTATTAAGGAATTAATGGAGCAATATCAGCATGAAACGCTAGAAATGTTAGCGCTTCCTGATGATCGTCAGCTTGATGCCAATGATAAAATTCGCTATTTCCAAGTGTTAAGTAGCCAATTATGGGCTTATCGCTTTTTACATCGTGATGTTTATCACTTGGTCGAAAATAATGAAGATTTCCGCAAAATGTATCCACGTTTTGCCGGTCAAGTCATGCAACAAGGGCAGAAAATTTATCGTGCCTTTGTTGACGCAGGCTTAATGCAGATGACCGATTCTGAAATTGAGGCCTTAACCATTAACTTGTGGATCGTGCTGACCAACTGGACCAACTTCCTTTATATGTCTGGCCATATTACTGACTCAAACACTTTGGAAGAAAAGTGGGTGTGGCAAGCACTACGACAAATGGTGTTCTTAGAAGGTGCATATCTACGTGGTGAAAGCCGTGAAACCTATGAGCGATTGCTCGAAACTTTAGGGCCGTCGGACTTATTTGCAAGTCTTTCAAACGCAAAGCATCAGGTTACTGAATAAGACTATTTAGTCTGGCTTTAAAAAGCGTTAGAATACTCGGCTCTTTTTTCAATTTAACTGATTAGTGATATAAACCAACATGAATATGTCGACCGCTAACACAGCACGCTTACTCATTACCTGTGAAGATAAACCGGGGATTGTGCAAGCTGTATCGAGCTTTTTGTATCATCAGGGAGCAAATATTACCGCACTTGATCAATACGCGACTGAAGCTCAAGGGGGGCGATACTTCATGCGTGTTGAGTTCGAATTGGACAATTTACAAAGCCGTAAAGAAAGTCTAACTCAAACATTTGCGAGCAATGTTGCTGAGCGTTACAACATGCACTGGCGTTTAGCTTTAGTCAGTGATGTGAAGAAAGTCGGTATCTTGGTGTCTAAAGTTGACCATGCATTGCTTGAGCTGTTATGGCGTCATGCACGTGGTGGTTTGCCATGTGAAATCACCAAAGTCGTGTCTAATCACGATGCTTTACGTGAATCTGTAGAAAATTTCGGTATTCCGTTTGAAGTGGTTCCCGTGAACAAAGAAAACAAACGTGAAGCTTATGAGCAAATTGATCAATTGATGCAAGGCAATGATTTATTGGTTCTTGCTCGTTATATGCAAATTTTAGACGAAGAATTTGTTCAAAAATGGGAAATGAAAGTGATCAACATTCACCATTCATTCCTCCCAGCCTTTGTTGGTGCGAACCCATATAAGCAAGCGCATGAAAAAGGTGTGAAGTTGATTGGTGCGACAGCGCATTATGTGACTGCTGATCTTGACCAAGGGCCGATTATTGAGCAAGACGTAGAGCGTGTAAGCCACGACTTTACTGTTGAACAATTGCGTGAGTTAGGTCAGGACGTAGAACGTAATGTGCTCGCACGTGCAGTCAAATGGCATCTTGAAGATCGTATTATTGTCGATGGTAATAAAACTGTTGTATTTCAATAAAACGAGATGAATTTTTGAATAAAAGGGCATACTTTAGGTATGCCTTTTTTATATTATGATTAAAAAAAGTCATTAAAACTGACGAATTAATAGTTGCAAATGAAAACACTTCTCATTTATTATTGCCGTACTTTAATTGTGCTAACCGATGAACATGATTGTATTTTTGACAAAATAAATGCAATCGCTTCTTCAAGGTAACTGAGTTTAATGAGTCAATCTCCCGCTCCAATGATGCAATCACCTAACCCGATGAAAAAGAAAATCATTACTGCGCTTCTCGCTGTTGTGGTAGGGCATATGGGGGTATTGTGGGCGGTCAGCAATATGAAAGCACCAGAACTTAAACCGATCGAAAAAGATCCGATTAAAGTTCGCTTTGTGAAGATTGTTGAAGAGAAAAAACCAGAACCTCCGAAGCCAAAACCAGAACCGAAGAAAGAGCCACCAAAGCCAAAAGAAGTTAAAATTGTAGATAAGCCTTTACCACCTCCACCGAAGAAAGTGGAAAAAGTGGAACAGGTGAAAAAGAAAGATGCGCCGAAACCAACTGTTGAAGCGGTCAAAAACGTACCACCAACATCTGTTGTTTCAACTGTGGTTTCTGAAACGAAAGTCGTTCGTGTTGAACCAACACCTCCGGCACCTGTTGCACCACCACCTGCGCCTCCAGCACCACCTGCGCCACCGACACCTAAAACTGTGAGCATTGGTAATGGTGTCAGTTGGATTAAGAAACCGAATGTTCAATTTGAAGATGGTGAATTAAAAGCGTCGTGTACAGTTGAAGTTGCGATTGCAGCAAGTGCTGAAGGTAAAGTCGAATCAGCAACGATTAAAAACTCGACTTGTGGCGCTGCTGTGAACCGTAAAGTGACTGCAGCAGTGAAGCGTGCGCGTTTATCCAAATATATTGATAATGGTGTCGCAACTCCGACGCGAGTTGATCAACCATTTAACTTTAAACTTAATTAAGATTCCGGCTAACCCATTAGGAGTTCGAATATGAACTTTTCAGTTTATTGGCAACATGCAGATGCAGTCAGCAAAACACTGTATTTCGTGTTACTTGCAATGTCGATTGCGACTTGGACGATCTTCGTTCTTCGTATTATGGGCACACGTCAGCTCAAACAAGTGGCGTATAACCACCTTGCAGATGCACTAAGCAAACTGAAAGCGAAATTTGCTCCTTTGGCTTTTGAACAACGTAAGGCTGTGGCTGAACAAGCATTACTACGTCAAATTTCGGTAGAAAAAGCTAATGCTGAAAAAGGCGTATCTGTATTGGGTACGATTGCTTCAATTGCACCGTTCGTAGGTTTGTTCGGTACAGTGTGGGGTATTTTCCATGCCCTTGTAGCAGTGGGTAAAAGCGGTCAAGCGGGTTTAGCGCAAGTGGCAACTCCAGTCGGTGAAGCTTTGATCATGACCGGTCTTGGTTTGGCTGTGGCGATTCCTGCGGTATTGGCTTATAACATCTGTGTTCGTTTTAACCGTACACTGTCGAATGAATTGCAAGATCAAGCGCATGGTTTATTGATTGATACTATGTTGCAACAAGAATCTGCAGCGAAGAAAGAAGACGTGAAAACTGCACAGCAAAGTTTAGCTGGAGGTCAAGCTTAATGGCTTTTCAATTGGGTGAAGACAACGATGCTGGCATGAATGAGATGAACCTCATTCCGCTCATCGATATTATGTTGGTATTGATGATCATCTTCTTGGTGACTGCGACTGTTGCCAACCCATCAATTCCATTAACCTTGCCACAAACGACTGCAGAAGTGATTGATCTGCCGCCTGAAAGCGTAACCATCAGTATTAACTCAGCGGGTGATATCGCTTGGAATGGTGATATTGTGACGCTCGAAGATTTAGAAAGTCGTCTAAATACAGCTGGTCAGCAAGAGCGTAAACCTGCATTGGTCTTAAAAGCCGATAAAGAATCACGTTATGACACAGTTGCGCAAGTGATGTCGCGTGCGAGTGGAGCCGGACTCAGCGATATCGCCTTTGCCAGTGATAACTAAGCACTGAGTAAAGATAGCTAAAAAAAAGCGACTGAAATGTCGCTTTTTTTTATGTCTCTATTTTGAAAAAATGTCGTACAAATAGATCACTCAGATTTGAGTAGGTCTTGAAATTTACTACGTAATTTCATGAGTTTAGGTGGTATTGAAAAATTACAGTAGCCTTGGTTTGGGTTCCGTGCAAAGAAGTTCTGATGATATTCTTCGGCAGGGTAGAAGGTCGGCATTGGACTGAGTTCAGTCACGATATTGATGCCTTCAGCTTTTAATTCTTCAATACGTTGTTCAGCGATTTGCTTTTGTGATTCGTCTTGATAGAAAATCACTGAGCGATACTGTGTACCGACATCATTGCCTTGACGGTTCAGCGTAGTGGGATCGTGGGTTGCGAAAAATACATCCAGCAATTGGCTAAAACTGATTTGGCTGTCATCAAAATTGATCTGAATGACTTCTGCATGTTGGGTATTTCCCTCACAGATTTGCTCATAGCTTGGATGCTGAGTAATTCCCCCTGCATAACCACTGACAACTGTTTGCACGCCCTGAAGTTGTAGAAAAACTGCTTCTACACACCAAAAGCATCCACCACCAAATACCGCTTGTTGCATAGTGAAATCCTATCTTGTTCCCTGATGTTTAATATGGGGTTATAGCTAAAAACTGCAATGTACGTCTGTATATTAATCACAAGTTTATGTGCATTAAATGTCTCTGGCATGACTGAACAGTGAATAAAAAAGTCTGCCGAAGCAGACTTTTAAAATGATTTAACGCGGTTGAACGGCGCTTTCATATTGAATTAATAAATTGCCATGACGGTCTAGTAATTTCAAAGTTTTTCCAAAAACTTGATAATGCGTTACCTTTTCGAGTGCTGCATGGTACAGTCGGTCTAGCCCATTGTTATTGAGACAAGCCATCTGTGTCGCTGCAATCGGGCCAAACGTTATGGTGTCTTTGCCAGCATTATAGCCGCCCATTATACGATTACAGCCGTCTGCACCTGAGACACGTTTTGAAGCCGCATCGAATTGAATGCTTGGAATATTATGCGCATTGGGTGATGTTTTAATTGGGGTGTTACCAATTTGAGTGGCAATCCAAGTACGGTTTTGTAATAGGTTTAAATTTTCAGTTATGGTGTTGTCTTGTGCAGGCATTGTTTCACAGCCTGTCACCACTAAAGTTGAAACCAAAGTTGCAGCAACAAATATTTGTTTTAGCATCGGAATTTCCCCGTGGAGGCATTTCAACTATCTAAGCAAATATCGCACAGATAAGCTAGCCATATTTGTATCAATATTTAAGAATTACAATTGATTGGCGCTTGGATTAGACTGTGAATGCGGCAAACCTTGTCGGATTAACTTCGAATATTGTTCACTGCTCAGTTGCTTAATTTGAGAGACGCGGGGGTTAACATGGGCTTTTTGATACCATGTTTTCATATCCCAATTTTGGTCTATGGCATGAAGGTCATGCAAATAATTCGGCAAATAACCGGATGCAAATAAGCGGTAATCGGTTGGAAGCTGATGTTTGGAAACCGCTTGAATCATATCAAACACCAGTGTTGTACAATTACTAGTGAGCGTGTTGTACCATTTGGGCTGAGTCTGCAGTTCATCGGCTTTATGTAGATATTCAATAAACAGCGCTTGCATTTCAGATTTTGGCATGTTTACGGGGAAGAAATAGACCTGTTCACCACGTGTATTGCTACGAGTATAGATGATATCTTTTTCATCAGATGCAATAAGGCTCAGTTCATATTTACGGAAAAAACCACCAATCGCAGAGAATTCTTCGTTTTTCTCTTTGCGAATTTCAATCGAAAACGTCAGCGGTGGTCGGTCAGCAAAATCAAAACTGACCAAGGTATGGGCGATTTGCGGCCCCATCCAATACGAGGTAATGATGTTGACGCCATTGATTTGACTCAGGTCATATTGGCGGGTTTCCCAACGCGGGGTATAGCTGCCATCGGCATGCCAGTCGAAATTACGCACATTGTGCAAGGTGACAAGATTGCCTTGGTTTTCATAATGCAGAATTTCTGCTACTTCAGGATTCCATTCACGATCTTGGCGTGCCTCCATGCCAAAATACCAAAATAGACCGCAAATAAAGCCCATAATATAAATTAAGACATCTTTACGACGGCTAAAAAAGTGTTGGGTAATATAGATGCCTAAAATGCTTAGAGCAAAAGCGATCCAGATCCCAATGATAATGCGGCTGCCTAACCAGCCTGCCGGTTGCTGTATCCACAGGGCGGCACAGAGCCAAATCGAAGAACAGAGGACAAACACACTAAATAGAGCATGAAGAATACTTCGCCCTATTTTTTTGAACATTGCTCGTTGGTCACTCTGTTGCATATTTTTCTTTTAGCTTAAGATTTTTCTTTATTTTCGGTAAGTTGCGAACTCAAAA
This sequence comes from Acinetobacter sp. YH12027, assembly GCF_013420085.1. NCBI lineage: Bacteria > Pseudomonadati > Pseudomonadota > Gammaproteobacteria > Moraxellales > Moraxellaceae > Acinetobacter > Acinetobacter sp. YH12027. Next base: position 27,170 of record NZ_VOYW01000033.1, on the reverse strand, counting down.
GCAATCCCAGTTTTGTCGTCGATATGTTGTTCTGACGCCACTTTTTGAAAGTCCGCAGGAATTTCAGGATAATGCGCATCACCTTGAACATCGAGTTCAACATGCGTGAGTTCTAAACGGTCTGCGATGCCGATGGTTTGCTTAAAAATTTCACCACCACCAATAATAAACAAACTTGTTGTTTTTTCTGAACTCGCGACATCAGCAACAGCTTGCGTTAACGCCTCATCGATACTATATGCGACTTTGGTACCTTCAAATGACCAATTGCTATCTCGTGTAATGACCCAATTGACACGCTTCGGTAGGGTACGTCCCATAGACTCTAAGGTTTTGCGTCCCATAACCACCACACCACCTTGGGTGATGGCTTTAAAGTGTTGTAAATCTGCAGAAATATGCCACGGCAAATCATTCCCTTTACCAATGCAGCGCTGCTGATCCATAGCGACAACGTGCACGATTTCTAAATTTTGAAATGCCATAGTTTGAACTCAAATAGCCGAAATATTTGCCGTCTATTAGAATGCAAAATCCCGCTTGAGGTAAAGCGGGATTTTGCTTTTCACTTGGGATTTCTAAAAATTAAACCGCAACAGGGGCTTTAATCGCAGGATGTGATTCATAACCTACGATTTCTATATCTTCAAATTTAAAATCGAAAAGATCGGTAATTTCAGGATTGAGTTTTAATTGGCACAGACCCATTGGTTCACGTGTCAGTTGCAACTGCGCTTGTTCGAAATGGTTGGCATATAAATGTGTATCCCCACCGGTCCAAACGAAGTCGCCTACACCTAGACCACAAACTTGCGCAATCATGTGTGTTAACAGGGCATAGCTGGCAATGTTAAACGGCACACCCAAAAAAACGTCAGCACTGCGTTGATATAATTGGCAGGATAATTTTCCGTTTTGAACAAAAAATTGAAACAAGGTATGGCATGGTGGCAATGCAACATTACCTGCCTCATTTGGATTCCAACCAGACACGATTAGACGACGAGAGTTAGGATTGGTTTTGATTTCATTGACCAACCATTTGATTTGGTCAAAGCCATCTTGTTCATATAGGCCATCGGCTTTTTTGGTCGCCCCGAAATTACGCCATTGATGACCGTAAACAGGACCTAATTCGCCGGCAGGACGACCGAAGCGTGCAGTTTGTTCTGCTGTAGACCATTCATCCCAAATCGAGACTTTGTTGTCTTGCAAATATTGAACATTGGTATCGCCTTTAAGGAACCACAACAGTTCAATCACGATAGAGCGGAAATGAACTTTCTTGGTGGTGAGTAAAGGGAAACCTTGAGAAAGATCGAAGCGCATTTGATGACCAAATACAGAACGTGTTCCCGTACCCGTACGGTCGCCCTTGTCGCCGCCGTTGTCGAGAATGTGTTGTAAAAGGTCTAAATACTGGCGCATGTCTCTCTCATAATTTGCTAAATTTCTTGTGGCACATATTAGCTTGTTTTGCGTGTGGAAGGAACTGTGATGGGCGCTTGAATATAGTCAGGTTTAAAAAATCCAAAACATACGGTGTTTATTGGGTGATGACCAAATTTTGCAGGCAACAAGCGCTGAATTGTCTGAGTTGAAGACGTCTATTTATAACAATTACATCAAGTGTTAACGAGACAATATGTCTGTTAAATCAAGAATGAAATTAGAAAACTTAAGCTCTATTGTTTATATATTGAGCGATGTTACATTCGCAGCGTTGAAAAAAATACAGATAAGTTTGATTAAAAAAATACACGTGATTTTTCTCATTTTAAAGAGGTGGTTTTGGGCTGCTATTTCCGAATAAGAGTTTGATATCAAAAATAAATCCAATTGAATTAAAAATAGACGATCGTATTTAAATGTGAAGATTTGTTTAAGAAATCTTACATTTTTTACATGAAAAAACATGATTTACGCGGTACTATCACCCTCGTTAAAATTTTTGAATGCCTAAATACAGGCGGGAGTGTGGGTTAAAGAATGGCTTATGATCACAATGTAAACTTGAGTGAAGTGCATGCTCCAGTTCAGGCAAATATCATAATTCGTTCTCAGGCGAGTAAAAATACGGGCAAGTCCAATAGCACTCAAAAAGCAGCGACTAAAAATGTGGTATCCCGCAATGGTCAGCGTATCGATATCGATCGTTTGACTGGATTTTTACAAGGCATTACCCGCCAAAGCAGTACTCAGAAATGTGCCCGCAGTGTTCGTTTAGCACTTGAGTCCGCAGGGGCACGTTTTAACGGTCACCCCGTTGCCGCAGCAGATTGGGGCAGCACATTACAAAAAATTGGTTATCAAAAAATTAATTTAGCGTTTGATCGACCAAAGAAAGGCGATATTTATATTATCGACCGCAATCAAAGTAGCCGTTATGGTCATATCGCAGCATATTCAGGTAAGGACTGGGTATCTGATTATCGTCAAGCGGGTTATGCGGTCTATCGAACTCCAAATGTGAAATACAGCTATTACCGCTTAGCAGATTAAAGCCCATGGCTGCAAAAAAGGTTAGTCTTCAAACCTTTTTGCACGCTGACTGTAGATCGAGACGATAAATAATCCAATTGCAGCAAAGCCCACACATTGCAGCGCTAAAATCCAGCGTTGCTCATTGGGTAGAAAATAAATTAAGCACACTAAACATAAAATTGGCAAAGTAGCCAAAGCGCATTTTAATGACTGAGACAGTGTTCTCAGTTTGTCTTGTCTGAGCTTATAAAGCAGATCAATCATCAAACCAATCGCTAAACTTATGCCCGCAAAGCGGGGATCAAGTTGTTTTTGTTCTGCACATAGAAAAATTAGCACGCAGGTACTGATACAAATGATGAGCTTGATTTGTCGGTTACAGCGCTCAGAGTACCAAAACGTCAGCATTTAAACTTTACCTTCGGATGAAGTTTTCTCGTTTTTATTCAGCAGTGAAATCGGGGAGAGCAGGCAGATCGCCAAAGCCATAAAGCCAATGCCTTGAGCACCCGGAATCAAAATTTCACCCTTATTCATGTTGATAAAAACCAATGCCAACAGCAGTGCAATCGGAATCCACGTCAATAAACGATAGAGCAAACCTGTTGGATTTTTTGCTGCAAAATGAATCTTGCAATAACGACAAATCAGGAAAATGACACCTGTACCCATGAACATGAGAATGGCTTGAAGTGTTAAGGGTTCCATCCAATACAGAGCACCTGTCAGTATGGCCATCGCAATAAAAAACAGGATTTTTTTAAGTACAGAAACGCTGGGGTTAAACCAAAATTCAAGCATGGATCGATAGTTTAAAAATAAGCTGAATAAACTTTAGCACAGATCAGTTGTCTAATTCAGTCACTTCATGTGCAGTAAATGCGTATGAAGGAATAAATTGCAGCGCATAAAAAAGCGAGGCTTAAACCTCGCTTGCTTAAAGACATTTAGAAAATATTAATGATTTTTTTGTGGACCCCAGTCATAGATTTTTTTCTGGTAGGCATACCCCATCATCCATAGGCCAATCAGAATCATCGGAACTGTCAGGAACTGACCTTTACTCATCCATCCAATGAATAGTTGACCATTGTCCGGCTCACGGAAGAATTCAATGGTGAAGCGTGCGATACCATATCCGATGAGGAACAAGGCTGAAACGGCATAACGTGGACGAGGTTTTGAACTAAACCACCACAGCACAATAAACAGAATTAAACCTTCACAGAGGGCTTGATAGAGCTGCGACGGATGGCGCACCAACTGAAGTGGATCGGTCGGGAAGATCATACCGAAAGCAAAATTAGGGTCAGTCACTGCACGGCCATACAGTTCGCCACCAATAAAGTTCCCAATACGACCAAACATCAAGCCTGTTGGAACGCAGGGTGCAATAAAGTCGAGGGTTTGAAACCAGGTCATTTTATATTTTTTGCACCACAGTAACATGGCAATCATGACACCAAGGAAACCGCCATGGAAGCTCATGCCGCCGGTCCAAACTTGGAACAGCCACAGTGGGTTGGCAAGGAATTGATCGAAACCATAAAAGAAGACATAGCCAAAGCGTCCACCAATCACGACACCTAATGCACCATAGAAAATCAGGTCAGAGACCATTTCTGCGTTCCAGCCGTCACGTTGTTTTGCGCGGTAGCTTGCCAAGCCCCATGCAAATAAAAAGGCCAATAAATACATCAGACCATACCAGTGAACTTGTAGTGGCCCCAGTGATATCGCCACAGGGTCGATATTTGGATATGTCAGCATTGCTGTTCCTTGTCATTATGTTTTGCACAGATTTTAGCTTAATGTGCTGAAAAATGTTGTACATTCAATGTGTAAAGATATTGAGAGTTGAATATGTGCATTGTGGCTTTTGCTTGGCAGGTCTTGGATGACATGCCACTCTGCCTGATTTCGAATCGTGATGAGTTTTATCATCGACCGACGACAGGCCTAAAGCAATGGGTAGATAGTCCGATTATTGCAGGGCAGGACTTACAGTCTGGTGGAACATGGATGGGGATAACCGCTCAAGGGCGTTGGGCGATTGTGACCAATTTTCGTGATGGTCGTGATCAGACCACATATCCCACTTCACGTGGCGCTTTGATTCAGCAATTTTTAGAATCTGAGCAAACGCCCATTCGTTTTGCGCAAGCACTTGAACAAATCCAATGTAATTATGCTGGCTTTAATTTATTCGTTGGCGATGCCACTCAAGCCGTTTATATGAGTAATCGCGGTGAAGGGCCACAAGTCTTAGCCAAAGGGGTGTATGTCACATCTAATGGTTTAATGACTGAACATTGGGAAAAGACTCGACATTTGCGTAAACGTTTCACGCAAGAATTTTTGCCGATGCTACAAAGCCAGCAACCACAGGCGGATATAGACGCCGCTGCGTGGGATATTTTGGAAGATGAACGTAAAATCATTCCAGCATTGTTACCCAATACTGGGATTCAGGCGGAAATGGAACATTTGTTGTCTTCAACCTTTATTCAAAGTCCAGTGTATGGCACCCGCTGTTCAAATTTATTATGTATGCGGGATTCACAGTGGCATTGGCAGGAAAAACAGCAGCAGGGTGAGCAACAAGGACAGATCACCCAGATAGAAGTGCATTTAAAGCCATAAAAAAAAGCCGACGATTCGTCGGCTTATTTTTTTAGAGGTGTCTTATGCGGTTTTTTGTGTTGGCTGAGCTTGTTCTACCGCTTCGCCAGCAATCACACCACCATCTTTACGGGTGATGACAACGGTTGCAGAACGTGGACGTGAGGTCGCTGCTGCATTGGTTTGTGATGCAGGCCAGTGGCTGGTCGGTTCAGCATAGGATGCTGAATCTTCGCCGGGATGTTGCACATTGATAAAAATCGCTTTGTAGTCAGGTGTCATCGTCACACCTGTGATTTCACACTCTTTTGGTCCTGTCAGGAAGCGACGTAAGTTTTCATCATTCAGTTTTGCACCCACAATGGTTTCTTGACCCGATGATGTCGTGGCTTTTGTGCCATCACCGACTTGACCCGGAAGCGCAGCAAGCATCATACAGTTGGTGGTATCGGTATAAGCACCGTCATCGGTTTGAATCCATAACACACCACGTGGGTCGAACCACATCCCATCGGGTGAAGACAAGTCGTTGTTGTCATTTAGACCAGATAAGTTAATGTTGCTCGCCATTTTTGCTTCAGCACCAAACAGGTAGATATCCCAAGTAAAGCTGAGTGCTGTGGTTGTATCACCATCTTCACGGAAACGGATAATATGACCGTTGACGTTGCCTTTACCACCTTCAGGGTCGATGTAGTTACGAGGGTTGGCAGCATCTAGTGCATGCGTCTTACCACGGTTCGAGTTATTCGTGAGGGTCACATAGACTTCACCATTGTCTGGATGCACAGCGACCCATTCAGGACGGTCCATTTTGGTAGCACCGACAGCATCTGCGGCAAGACGTGCGAAGGTCAGCACATCTGCTTGTGAGCTAAAAGGATACACGCTGTTGCTTTGGTTTAAACCATTGACGTTATAGCTCAATTCAATCCATTGACCTTTGCCATCATTGTTAAATTTGGCAACGTATAACTTACCGTTGTTCATGTATTTGTCGCCCGCGGCATAGCCACCGTTGACATCTTTTTTATTCCATTTTTGGTCGGATACAAATTTATAGATGTATTCACCGCGTGAATCATCGCCCATGTAAAACGCGAGGTTGTCATCTTCACGTAAGCGACTTGCACGACAGTCTTCATGTGCAAAGCGACCCAGTGCAGTACGTTTTACGGGGTTTTCACGACGGTCAAATGGATCGATTTCGACAATCCAACCAAAGGTGTTTGGACCATTACGATAATCTTCTGCTGCCTGAGTACCGGAAACATTCGCCGACCAACGGTCATATAAATCTTGAGACTCATTACTTCCAATCGCTGTTTCCCAACCATAGCGTGAGTTTGCACCCGCTTTTAGGCCATAACGGTTGAGTGCCACAATTTCAGCTGGACTACGTTTGGCATCATCTGCTTTCGCACGAGCGAAGTAACCAATGAAGTTTTCTTCTGTCGTCAGGTAAGTGCCCCAAGGGGTATAACCATTACCACAGTTGTTGTGTGTACCACGGGTTTGCTGGCTATTGGTTGAAAATTTCGTACTAACTAAGCTTGAGCCTGCAACAGGGCCTTTAAAGTCCATTACGGTCGATGCTGTGATACGACGGTTGAAAGGTGAGTTTTGTACCAGTTTGACAGCTTGAGTCTTACTGTCTTTTTCAATTTGAATCACAGAAACACCGTGTGCATTGACTTCACGGATGACTTCATCTTCAGGGCGACGACCTTCTACTTTGGTTGGGCCTTGCGGGTGCAAGAAGGTCGGATTGATGTATTCATGGTTCATCACCAACAAACCTTGGTCAGACTGCTTGGCATCATAACGTCCAGAGGTGGTATTTAAACCAAAGAAGCTCATACCGTCATGGCAGTCACCAGAGCGGAATTGGAAGCTCGGGCCAGAAGGAACATTGTTATCATCCCACGCTGGGTATGCAGGGTTAATCGAGTCACCCATCGCATATAGCACATGCGCTTGATAGCCTTCAGGAACGGTCACGATATCGTCTAAATTTTTTTTCACTGGTGTGAAATTGAATTTGGTCGGTTTTTGATTTGGATCGGTAACTGGTGGTTTGGTATTGCTATTTGAATCTGAGTCATTGTCATCATTACACCCCGTTAATGAAGATGCCAATGCAAGTGCGACTGCACCACTCGCAGTCTTGGTAATCAAGCTACGACGGCTGATGCGTTGTTCTAAAATGTCACGAAAATGAAGGTTATCCGAAGTGTTGTTATCAAGTTCTTGATCTTCGTTATATGGCATGTTTGTCATGAATTTAAATCCTGGCAAAGGTGTGCTGGGTAAAAGTTGATCACATAAAACTATCGATAAAATATGACAGTGCTTTGAAGCTAATGTTGCAAACTGATGAAATAGGCGTTTAGATTTCGCTGCATGTAAATTGCAAAACATTAAATGGGTGCATAAAAAAAAGAGGCTATCTCAGCCTCTTAGGTGTAAAACTCACCAAAATTGTCGAAACATATGTCTATTTAAGTTGCAGATGTACGTCGTTTTTCAATCAGCTTGCCAAAAAATAAACCTAGTTCAAACAGCATCCACATGGGTATGGCCAACATGATCATCGAAAGTGCATCGGGTGGCGTGGCAAACATGGCGACAAAAAAACAGCCAACGATAATAAAACGACGCTTCTCCACCAAGGTTTGAGTAGACACCACCCCGATCAAAATCAAAATTAATGTGATGATCGGAATCTCAAAGGTCAGTCCAAACACCAAAAAAAGCTTTAAGCAGAAACTTAAATAACTATTGATGTCCGTCATTGGGGCGACCGTTTCAGGGGAAACACTCATAAAAAAATGTAGGATGGATGGCAGGGCAACCCAATAGGCAAAGGCAATACCGGCATAGAAGAGGACGATACTGCCGAATAATAAGGGCATCGCCAAATGCCGCTCTTTTTCATACAGTGCAGGTTTGATGAAGGCCCAAAGTTGATAAATCACGAAAGGCATCGCGAGCATAAGCGCGACAAAGAAATTTAGCTTAAACGGCGCCATAAAGGTGGCGGTCACATCCGTTGCGATCATGGATGAGGTCATCGGCAACTGAGCACGCAGAGGCTCTGACATCAATTGATAGCTTTGATTGGCAAAGGGCAATAAACAAAAGAACAGAATCAAAATGAGCCCTGTAATTTTGATCAAATGCCGACGCAAAATCACCAAATGTTTGGTGATCGGCATTTCTTCCAAATCAGGCACAGTGTTCTGTGAATTATTCAGTGAAAGATCTGTCATACGGCCACCTGATATTCTGCTAATGCATCGGTCGAGCTTAATGCAGCAGATTGATCTGTTTTAATTTCGTGCTTTATTTTCATTTGGGGTGTAACCACGGCAAAGATCGTGCTCTGACCACGTTCGATGTACTGATAACGTGGAGATAAATTTTTATTGTCAGGTAGGACGGCTTCTTGTTGTTTTAGCGCAGTCTGTTCTATGGGATGTTGCGTTTGTTGCAATTCATTCATCTGAGCCTGCATACGCGCTTCGAGCTGTTGAATACGTTGCATTTCTTTTTGCATTTCTTCACGAAGTTCGGACATGCGAAGTTCACGGTCAATATCTGTTTGCACGTTACTGATCAGTCGTTTAACTTTCCCGTACCATTTACCTGCAAAGCGGATACCTTCAGGCAGTTTTTCTGGGCCGAGTACGATCAGCGCAATAATGCTGAACACCAGTAATTCGCTAATACCAATATTAAGCATTATGACAACCCCTTAGCTTTGAACTGAGGAATTGGTTTTATTTTGAGCTTCATGCTCTAGCGTGCGAGGCTCATTAAGCTGCGTATTTGCTGCGTCTTCATCACGCATCGATTTTTTGAAATCTTTGACCGCGCCGCCGACATCTTTACCCAAGTTTTTTAGCTTAGAGGTACCAAAGAGTAAAATCACCACAATTGCAAAAATCAGTACATGCCAAATCGATAGTCCAGCCATCTTGTTATCCTCTTGTTGGTTTGCACAACATTTCAGCAGTTGTAGATGACAGTGAAGTGACCAAGATGTTGCAGTTTAAAGACAGCCGCGAAGCTTATGTTCAGTGTTACTATGCATGGATTGAGCAGTGAGGGTGGTGTAGTGGCGTTTCTTCTTCCGATATTGGGTTTTTTAAGTGGCCTCGGATTGGCATCATTATCAGGAACCGCATCGCTCAAATCGATTTTTTCTAGCTTACTTGCACGCTGTTTTATTCCAGCCGTAATCATCTACAACATGGTGTTCTATCAAGCAGGCAGTTTAGCGCTGATGCTCTTTAGCTTTAGTGTTGCCGTGCTGATGTTTTATTTATTTCGCTGGCTGTTAAAAGATAGTTTACGTGCCTTGTGTGTCAGTTATTTGAACTTGGCTTGGCTGGGTTTTCCTTTTGCATTAGCACTGTTTGGCCCTGAAATTAGTGCAGCGATGGTGGCTCTGTATGTCGGTGGCTCTATCTTTGGCAATATGTGGGCCGTGACAGCCGTCAGTTCAGCCCAATTACCATGGTCGAGCGTGATGCAAAAAGTGGCGATGTCTCCCCCTGTATTTGCCTTGATGATTGCAGGCGTCTGTCGAATAGTTGGACTGCAGCATTTAGAAGAACATCAGATCTTAGATTGGCTCTATCAAGCTGCAAAAATTGGAATGAGTTTCACGGGGATGTGTGTCTTAGGCATGTGGCTGCGTCAAACCAAGGTACAATGGCGTGATCTGATTAACAGTAGTCGTATTTATGCGATGAAACTCACCGTTGGCGCGGTGATCTGTAGTTTGAGTTATGCCTTTCTTCCGATTCCCCAGATCGAGAAATATATTGGGGTGATGTTTATGCTGTTCTGCTTACCCCCTGCAGCGAATATTGTGGCTTTAGAAACGCATTATCAAGGAACAGGCACTTCGGCGCGTTATATTGCTTCAGGCACGATTATGAGCTGCATCGTCGTCAGTTTTTATGGGTTAATTTTGCATCTTTTTTCGCTTTAAAATGAAAAGTGAATTATAGATGCCCACAAAGGGTGACTACTTGAGCTGTTTTCGAATCTGCCAATCACGCACGAGGGCATATATCATCGCGATACCTATCAGGCCTGGAAATCCAACCTGACCTTGCGACAGATTAACCATGATCGACAGTACGATCAACACTGCAAAAATAGCGTAAGTGGTACGAAAGCCCGAGGTGAGCGGGTAGGTCAGTTGCGCATGGCAATGAGGGCAGCTTATTTTTTGAAAACCAAGAAAAGAGCGTGTCGGGATTTCAGTTGAAGTGTGATGACATGCGTTGCATATGATCTGTATCGGTTGAAGTGCCATAATTATTCTATTTTTATTCAGGGATTGGAGTTAATCTTTGGCATTAAGATTAACTCCAATTTAACTTATTTCAAACTTGCTTTAAATAATTTCATCGCTTGACCACGATGGCTAATTTTATTTTTTTCTTCTTTTGATAATTCAGCACTAGAAACATTCAGTTCAGGCAGCCAAAACAGTGGGTCATAGCCAAAGCCATTTTCACCACGTGCTGCTTCCATCACTTCACCGCGCCAAACCCCTTGGAAAATTTGTGGGAGTGGGTCTTCAGCATGTTGGACCAAAGCCAAGACACATACAAACATACCTTCGATTGCTTCACCCTCTTTACGGAGCGGTTTGAGGTCAGCAAGCAACTTGGCATTGTTAGCGGCATCATTGCCATGTTCACCTGCATAGCGCGCAGAGTAAATCCCCGGTGCGCCACCAAGCACAGGTACGCAAATGCCAGAATCATCTGCAATGGCTGGCTTGCCTGAAATTTTCGACGCATGACGCGCTTTGATAATGGCATTTTCAACAAAGCTTAGGCCGTCTTCGATGGCATCTTCTATGTTTAATTGACCTTGTGGAATCACTTCAACAGGAAGATTAAGCTCGGCAAACATTTTTTCAAATTCTGCAATTTTGCCTTTGTTATTACTTGCAAGCACTAAAGTGCCTTGAGATAACCAATCAGTTGAAGCCATGTGAATATTCACCATAAAACAAGATTTGAGGCTATTTTAACAAGATGCTGTGGTTGACAGGCAATAAAAAAGCACCCGAAGGTGCTTTTTAAGATTCAAAAACTTATTGTGCCTGAATCCATTTGTCCGCACGGTCACGTGCTTGACGAATTTGGTCTTGGCTTAAGTTGGCTGCCAATGCCGTTTTCTTACCTTCAGATAGGCTGATCACTTTGTTGTCGAGCATGCCATCACGGGTAGAAAGCTCATACCATTGGTATGCACCCATGTAGTTTTTCTTTTGCTCTTCCATCATGGCTAAGTTAAAGCTTGCGCGGTTATCACCACGGCTGGCTGCTTTTTCGAAATATTGACGAGCAAGCGCTTCATCTTTTTTAGTCCCAATGCCATCTGCAAGCATACGACCCACATTAAGCTGTGCTGCAGATAAACCTTGATCAGCAGCAGCCTTATACCATGCAAAAGCTTGACGTTCATCTTTGGCAACGTCTTTACCTTGTTGATATTTAGTGCCTAAGTAAAACTGAGCACCGGGCTGACCTGCTTTAGCAGCTTTACTTAAGCTGTGAATATCCATAATTGAATATTGTGCAGCTTGGCTAGAAACTGAAGATGATGGAGCAACATAATCCGCATGGGCTTGTATGCTAAAAAGTCCAATCAGTAGCGTCGTGCTTAATAATAATTTTTTCATAGAGCGCTCACTCGATAAATTGCGACTTCACCAAATAGATTTGGGAGACGTTTACTGAGTAAACTGTCTTGTTGATCCCCATTCACGGCAAGTCGGTTAATAATCCGGATGTTATTTTCAGCACACAGCGCTTCAAAATCACGGAAAGTACATAAATGAATATTGGGCGTGTTATACCACATATAGGGTAACGCGTCTGAAACAGGCATCATTCCTTTTAATGCAAGGAAAGAACGAGTCTTCCAATGTGCAAAGTTTGGAAAGGTAATAATGGCCTGTTTCCCCACACGCACCATGTCTCTTAAAAGAACGTCTGGTGCATCTACAGCTTGCAAGGCTTGTGCCATAACCACATAGTCAAAAGACTGGTCGGCAAAGCGACTTAAACCTAAGTTCAAGTCCTGTTGGATGATATTTAACCCGCGACTGACCGCAATTGCAATCTTTTCTTGATCAATTTCTAAGCCATATGCACGAATATTGTGCTTTTTGCTCATATGTGCAAGCAGTTCACCGTCACCACACCCTAAATCGAGTACGCTTGAATCTGGTTTAATCCAACGTTCAGCCAGTTGATGATCAATACGCATTAGTTGGTCTCCTTCGGTGTTTCTTGCAGGTGTTTTACACCGCCTAGGAATGCACGTAAGCTTTTCACATATAACGGAATCGGGAACAAGAAAGAGTCATGACCTTGTTCAGCATCAATATCCACATAGCTCACAGGCTTATGATTACTAATTAATGCATCTACAATTTCTTGCGAACGAGCAGGGGTAAAACGCCAGTCCGTTGTAAATGAAACAACTAAAAATTGACACTTGGTTTTAGACATCGCGGTTTTTAATGATTGCTCATATTCACGTGATGGATCGAAATAATCTAAAGCCTTGGTCATGATCAAATAGGTATTGGCATCAAAGTTACGGCTAAATTGCTCACCTTGATAACGCAAATAACTTTCGACTTGGAATTCGACGTCAAAGCCATACATAAATTTACCTGACTTTAAGTCACGGCCAAATTTTTGTTTCATGGCCTCTTCAGAGAGGTAAGTGATATGACCGACCATACGGGCCAAGATCAAACCACGCTTAGGATAACTGTCATTTTCTAAATAGCGACCATCATGGAAATCTGGGTCAGACAAAATCGACTGACGTGCCACTTCGTTAAAGGCAATGTTTTGCGCAGACAGTTTAGGTGTGCTGGCAATAATCACGCACTTTTGTAAACGATCTGGATAGTCCACAGACCATTGTAGAGCTTGCATGCCCCCTAAAGAGCCGCCAATCACCGCATACCACTGCTGAATCTCTAAACGATCAGACAACATGGCTTGGGTTTTGACCCAGTCACGGACAGTCACTAATGGGAAATCAGGACCATAAGGGCGATTGTCATTTTCAGGATTTGGAGAGGTCGGTCCAGTAGAGCCGCTACAGCCGCCAATATTATTTAGTGCTACGACAAAGAATTTTGACGTATCAATGGCTTTGCCTGGTCCAATACATGCGTCCCACCAACCCGGCTTACGGTCATCTTCATGATGATAACCTGCTGCATGGTGATGGCCTGACAGTGCATGACAAATCAAAATTGCATTGGATTTGTCTGCATTCAGTTCGCCATAAGTTTCAACTATGAGCTCAAAACGTGGGAGTATGCGATCGCATTCGAGCTCTAACGGCTCTTCAAAAATAAACTTTTGTGGGGTAACTAAGCCCACTGAGTCAGCTGGAAAAGACACAGGAATAATTCGCCTTAAATCTTTAGTATGAATAATAAAAGGATACCACTTGAGGGTATCCTTCTAAAGTCATTTTATTGCTATTTGATATTTATAGCATTGAATTAGACTGCAGCAGCAATCACTTGTTCAGTACTCAAAACACCTTGTTCAATTAAACGGTTAGTGCTGGCAATAATCGCTTCGATGGATGCAGTCACGATATTGTCATGTACACCTGCGCCGAATGCAGACTTGCCTGTGCCTTTCACTTGAAGCTCAATCAACGCCAAGGCTTTGGCATGCGCGCCTGAACTGATGCTGCGTTCTTCATAGTTCAAGACATCAATCGGCAACTGCAATGCATTTAAGATAGCAGAAATTGGGCCGTTGCCTTCACCACGTAATTGCTGGATCTCACCGTTCACCTCGACATCAAGCTCAATGACTTGTTTGCCATTTTCATCATGTAAGCGGTAGTTTTTCGCCGCATAATGCGTGTCTTTGGCAGCCACATACGTGTCTTTAAATAAAGACCAGATTGCTTGCGCAGAAATCTCGGTACCGTCTTCATCTGTTTTTTGCTGTACGATTTGCGAGAACTCAATTTGAATACGACGAGGCAACACCACGTTGTAATTTGATTCTAACAAGTACGCAATACCGCCTTTACCAGACTGTGAGTTGACACGAATCACGGCATCATAGTCGCGGCCCAAGTCTTTCGGGTCGATTGGCAAATAAGGCATATCCCACATTTCTTCGTTCTTTTGGAACTCGAAACCTTTTTTAATGGCATCTTGGTGTGAACCAGAGAACGCGGTGAAGACCAAATCACCAGCATACGGATGACGAGGGTGTACCGGCAAGCCTGTGCATTCTTCAATGATTGAAATGATTTCGTTAATGTTTGAGAAATCTAAGTTTGGCGCAACACCTTGGGTATACATGTTCAATGCAATCGCTGCAACGTCTACGTTACCTGTACGTTCACCATTACCAAACACACAACCTTCGACGCGGTCAGCACCAGCCATAATCGCCAACTCAGAAGCGGCAATACCACAGCCACGGTCGTTATGACAGTGCACAGAAATAATCACACCGTCACGGCGCTGAATATTACGGTGCATCCATTCCACTTGGTCTGCATAGACGTTTGGACCAGAAACTTCAACCGTTGCAGGCAAATTTAAAATCACTTTGTTCTCTGGAGATGCTTCCCAAATTTCAGTGACCGCATCACAGACATCTTTAGCCACTTCTAATTCTGTTGCAGTAAAACACTCTGGACTGTATTGGAATACAAATTCAGTTTCAGGCTGTTTTGCAGCGTATTCTTTGACTTTCGTTGCAGCGTTAATCGCTAATTGTTTTGCACCAGCAACATCAACATTCAACACTTTATTGCGGAAGGTTGGAGAATTTGAGTTGTAGATATGCACGATGGCACGTTTTGCACCTTGTAATGATTCAAATGTACGTTGAATCAAATGATCACGTGCTTGAACCAAAACTTCGATGTACACATCATCAGGAATATGACCGCCTTCGATCAACAAACGAGTGAAATCAAAGTCGATTTGTGATGCAGAAGGGAAGCCGATTTCAATGTGTTTGAAACCAATTTTCACAAGCATTTGGAACATTTTGAACTTTTGTTCAATGTTCATTGGCTCGAAGATCGCTTGGTTACCGTCACGAAGGTCGGTACTCATCCAGATCGGCGCTTTATTGATTTCGTTATTTGGCCATTGACGGTCTGGTAAGTCTACACGTTGGTACATGCGACGGTATTTTTTGCTTGGATCTGCCAACATCATGTGAAAACTCCTTATAGTACCGTGGATAAATGTCGTGGATAAACGGCAAGGTACTACTTATATAGATTGTGTCTATTCTAGCAATTTACAAGTTTAATTTCGGAGTCTTTAGCCGAAAGTCGAAATAAATCTGTAAAGATTCACATGACTTAGCTTTACCGTAAGCTCGTAAATGTATAACTAAATATTAGTCCATATATTCCGGAAATAATTTCCTATTTTTGCGTCAAGATGCCATTACTGGAAAATATTTTTCTATAAAATTAGCTTTTTTGAAAAATATAATCTTTATTAATCTCATCGACGGTGGCTGTTCCCATCAATGCCATCGTAATCTCAAATTCTTCTTTCAGTATTTTGAGTACATGTGCAACGCCTAAAGCACCCGCAGTCGCTAAACCATAAATGCAGGGACGGCCGACTAATACGGCAGATGCACCCAAGGCTATCGCTTTAAACACATCTGAACCACGACGAATACCACCATCATATAAAACTGGGAAATCCAGAGGCACAACTTTTTTAATCAGTTCTAAGGCGGTGAGAGGGGAAATGCAACCGTCCAGTACGCGCCCACCATGATTCGACACAATAATGCCTTGTACACCGTGTTGCAGGGCAAGTTCAGCATCATGTGGACTGACAATGCCCTTTAAAATAATCGGTAATGAGGTGTTTTGACTGAGCCAAAGGATATCCGCCCATGTCGGCGCGATTTTCATCAGACCTTGAAATAATGGGTGTTCATTTTGCTTGCTTTGAGGTTGTTGAATAAAATGATGAGGCTGAGGTTCATACTTAGGAAGTTCAAAAAACGCATGTCTCTCTCGGTCACGAATTCCTGAATGTGGAGAATCAACGGTCACCACAATCGCTTTAAAACCATGTGCTTCTGCCATTTTGACCAGTGATAATGACTTTTCGCGCTCACCTTGCCAATACAATTGGAACCATTTGAATGGATTGCCCTGCTTTAACTCACGCATATCTGTATTGGTAAACGTACTGAGGATCATATTGCTGCCAAGGACTTCGGCGGCGAGGGCTGTTGCAGCTTCAGCATCAGGATGAAATTGTTGTTGATGTCCGATCGGGGCAACAAAAATAGGGTGCGGAAAGCGCTGTCCTAATATCTCAATTTGGGTATGACCTTGGGTCAGATCTTTCAGCATACGTGGTAGCAGTTGTATCTGTTCAAACTGAGACAAATTGCCACGTACACTGTGTTCATCCATAGAACCACCTTGTAAGTATTGCCACACCATGTGCGAGAGGTGTAGTTCAGCCTGCTTTTCGTAATCAGCTATGGTTTGCAAATGGGCAGGAATCTGAGTCAGTGGTTGTAATGGTAAATGTTGACTCATAGAACTGCCCATTGACGTAGAAGATTATGGTAGTGATTCGTCAGTTGTAGAATTTCTTTGCTATCACCTAAATTTTGTCGTAATTGCATAATGGTCTGATCTAAATTAAAAAGCATGCTTCTTTGCCAATCATCTTTGACCATGCTTTGTACCCAAGTACAAGCTGCTATACGGGAGCCTGAAGTCACAGGTTCAACACGATGTAGACTGGTCGCTGGATAAATAATTGCATCGCCAGCATCTAACTTAACTTCATGTTCACCATAAGTATCCTCAATGATCAGTTCACCACCTTCATATTCATCGGGTTCTGATAAAAAAATGGTCATTGAGACATCTGTACGCACAGTTATATTTTTTTCATGATAGTAATGGATTGCATTATCGACATGATTACCGTAGTGACCGGTATCTTGGTAGCAATTGAAAAGCGGAGGCAAGATTTCTTTAGGTAATGCAAAAGATTGAATGAGCAGACTTTCTTTAATTTGCGGTAATACTTGCTGACTTAACTGCTGATAGAGCTGACTGTTTGAATTGATTTGTAAATTTTTTTTGATGTTTTGAGCTTGTGCTCCGGCCGAACTTTTTCCTGAAACCCACTGATTATCTTGGTTCATCGCTTGTCTGATGCTTTGAACGTGTTGCTTTGAAAGGACATGAGGGACATGAAGAAGCATAATTTAACCTTAATCTAATTTTAATCAAATCTACATAAGATAAGCATAAATAAAAAAGCCTTAATACAAGATTAAGGCTTTTTTTAGAATATTTAATTTAGAACTTAAAATTAAATGTTAAGCGATAGTTACGTTCAGCACCTGCGATGTAACGTAATCCACCACGGTTGATGCTGTTAATGTAGTCTTCATCAAATAAATTGTTGATGTTGAATTGAATCCCTACATTTGGTGTTGCTTGGTAACTAACCATTGAGTCAAATACCCAGTAGTCAGGGATGACAGCAGGACCGACCTGATTGCCATCTTTGTTTTTAGTCATTTCACCATTGTAACGCGCGCCGCTACCAATGCTCCATTTATCCATATTGTAGGTCGTCCACAATGTGAATGCATCAGAAGGCGTAAATGGCATATTACTTGAACCATCTGCTGAAACTTGCTGGTTACTCGCAGCTTGGGTTACATTTTTAATGTCTGTTTTTTGATGTGTATAACCAGCAATAACTTGCCAATTGTCATTTAAGTTACCAATCACGCCAAGTTCAACACCTTTAACTGATTTTTCACCAGTTTGGTAGTATTCTTCACCATCTTTTTCCAACTCATTTGTGAGTTCAGTTTGGAAAAGTGCACCTGTTAAGAGTAAACGGTTGTCAAAAAATTCCCATTTAGCACCAACTTCAATGGTTTCAATTTCTTGAGGATCAAGATCTAAGTTATTGTTACTGCTTGCTGAACCAGATGGGGCAAATGCATTGGCATTACCAATACCGTCACCACCTGTAATAGTACCCGGTGCTTGTTGTTGGATGGCGTAGTTAGCATACAAGCTACCGTTTTCAGTTGGTTTATATAGTGCCCCAACTTTCCAGTTGAATAGGTTGCCGTCATCTTTAAAGCTTTGTGCAACATAATTTGCCGGTTGACCTGAAGCAGCCGTATTCACAAATGTATCGGCATCAAGTTTATAACGATCTAGACGAACGCCACCATTCACAGAAAATTGTGGTGAAATTTCAATAGTATCGAAGGCAAAAATAGAGTAGGTATCCATTTGAGCTTCAGAATCACCATTACCATTGGTATTTCTGACTAAAGCGGTATGTACAGTGCCTTGTGGGTTATACAATGAACTTGTACCGGTAACTGTAGCAGTCCAACCACGCGTTTTCATTTCTTCACGTGTAAATTCAACGCCTGTGCTGACATCATGTTTTAAGCGGCCAGTATTGAAACTTGTAACCAAGCTAGTTTGGTTAGTCATAATTTCATTTTCAGAATCACTATTATTTGCACTGCCTGAAACGCGCATTGCAGATGCATCATTTGGATTCGTAGGATTTGTAGTCGTATAAGAATTACCAGAGAAGGTGGTTAAATATTGATGCTCTGTTTTGCCCCAACGAGAGGTATTTTTGATTTTCGTATTTTCTGATAAATCATACTCTAAACGAGCAGTTGCCATGTCTGCAGTGACATCATCAAAATCTTCAGGTGCACCATAATAATTTGATGTATCCACTGGGTGAGAATTCAAATAACCAGCAAGATTTGAAAAGTCAGTTCGACTACCAGCACTTTTAGCCGCATCAAAACCAGGTAAACCAACGGTTGGTATACCGCCATCCAAGACATTATCTTGTTCAATATGTAGATAGTCTAAGAAAAGGCGAAGATCTGTGCCTAAACCAAAGCCGGCTGAAAGTGCAGCAGCCCATTTTTCATTTGTAACGCCGTCACGACCAATACCGTCTGAGTTTTCACCCATGGCATTAAAACGGATGGCAGTTGTATCGCTTATTGCTTTATTGATATCAGCAGTCGCTCGGTAATATTCATCTGAGCCGAAACCAAGAGTTGCATTGTTAGCGTCTTGAAGTTTTGCTTCTTTTGTTGATAAATTAATTGAACCTGAGGCAGCTGTACGACCATTATCTGTACCAGCAGGGCCTTTAAATACTTCAATTTGTTCGTAATTAAACATGTCTCGAGTAACGTTACCCAAGTCACGTACTCCATCGATGAAGATACTATTTGCTGTATCAAATCCACGCATGGTAACAGCATCACCAGTATTCATTCGTCCGTTTTCACCTAGGGAGAATGTGCCGACACCAGGAACGTTTCGAAGTGCTTCTGTTAGGGTCGTTGCATTTTGTTCTTTTAATACTTTCTCAGGGATAATGGCCATAGTCTGAGTCGTATTTAGTTGAGATTGCGTAAACTTATCTGAAGACGCTTTTTCTACTTTATAATTCTCTTTATTTACAGTTTGATTAATCGTCTCGAGTTGGACAGCTTTTTCTTCAGCCATTACATTGCCTGCAATGATTGAAAGTGATGAAGCAATCGCTGTAGAAACAATTTTCTTACGTGTTTTAATGAAGGCCATTTCGAACCCGATTCGGAGTAGTGAATTTGTATGCGAATAATAATGATTCTTATTTGTTCTTACATCTTTATGTAATTGTTATTCACGATAAATAATCGTATCGTGATAGCCCTATTTAATGTAATGATATAACAAGTATTAATTAAGTATCTGTTTTTTATTAAGTATTGATAAAACATATTATTGGTTTGTAATTGATTGAGATTACAAATATAGCCATGATTGTGAATTAAATAAGAATAAATCGTAAATTGTTGATGCAAAAAAACCTGCCGAAGCAGGTTTTTTTATAAAGTGTTATTTAGAATTTAAAGGTTGTACTTAATTGTACGCGGCGGCCTTCTTGAGTATTGCTATAATGGTTGTAATAGCTATTTGCGACTTTCTCGTAATCGTTAAAGTTTTTATCAAATATATTGTACAGAGCAACACCTATATCCCAGTTTGGCGTTACATTAAAGTTTGAACCGACGTGTAATAATGCGTATTCCTTGTAGTCACCTAGGGCGTCATAAACCTGTTGATTCGCTACAGTTAGATTGTCATAGGTTGAGGTGAAACGTGCACGTTCACTTCGATACTCACCACGCGCCCATAAATTCACAAAGTCAGCAGCTTGCCATTTAAGCGACGCATTGACCATGTGTTCTGGTGTGTCATTAAGTACAGGATTGCCTAAACTGCTATCTTTAATTTCAGTTTCAGTCCAAGTGTAGTTCAGTCCAAATTTCCAATTGTCGGCAAATGCCCAGTTTAAACCAGCTTCAATACCATAAACTTCAGCTTCTTCGGCATTCACAGGACGAGTCACATTCCATGAATCTGGTTTGCCACGGTTATAATCCATCACCCACGGCGTTCCCACCGATGCCATGAATGCTTCACAGTCCGCTTTAGACCAATTAATACCCGAAGTTGTTGTGTTATCAGTATTACAGCTAATTTCTTTATTGCCCGTCATAATTTTATCTTCAATTTGGCTAAAGAAAGCTGTTACGTTGAAGTCAAAATTATTATTGGTAGAAAAGTATGTACCAAACTCAAAGTTCTTGCTGGTTTCAGGTTTTAGATTTGGGTTGCCAAAAGTTGGTGTACGACCCTGACCACTGACATTGACCACACCATCAGTTAAACGTTCTAAACGTGGGGCTTTATAACCTTCACTATATCCGCCTTTGAAGGTCCAGTTTTCATTTGCATTCCATACCAAATATGCACGTGGTGTCCAAAAGTCACCAAACGTATCGTGGTCGTCATAACGAAGACCAAGTGTTAATGCAAGATTGTCGTTCAGCGACCAAGTATCTTCGGCGAATAGACCCAATTGCTCAAAAGAAACTTCTTTTTTTACACGTAAACCATCACTGATACTGGCTTCCCACCATTGACCGCCTAGAGTAATACGGTGGTCTTCAAAATGTTGAGTGGTAAATTTAGTATCAAAAATCGTATCTTCACTTTCTAACACACGAGGAGTGATGGCTGTTGACATTCCTTGTGCACGTGCAGGAATTAAACGTCCAACCGTTTCTGTTTGAGTATTGATAATACTTGACTCAAGTTTGCCAATAGCATTATTCCAAGTATGTGCGAGGATCATTTTCTCACGGTTATATTCTTGAGCATCACCATAACCACCATTTGTGCCAAGCGTCCCTAATTGACCTTTACTATTGTCATACCATTGTTCAGTTTTTTCATATTCAACTGAAATATCATGGTCGCTGTGCGGTGTCAGGGTTAAGCGAGCACCGATAGTTTCTAGATCTGATTTAGTTGGGCTATTTCCGCCACTAAGTTCAGCACCAGTATCATCGTCATCACTACGTATTAAATCTGATTGATCACGTTCCGCTTTACGTGCACGGATTTGTAAGCCCAATAAATCTTGAATGATTGGCCCTGTTAAAAATGCATCGACAGCGCGTTGGTTACCAAAGTCTGAGTGATTTGGCAGCACTGTCCCTTCTAACGTGACCGAACCTGTCCATTCTGGTGAAACTTTTTTGGTAATGATATTTACTACACCACCAATTGCATCAGAACCATATAAAGTGGAAGCTGGTCCGCGGATGACTTCGATGCGTTGGATAGCCGAAACAGGGGGGATAAAACTATTATTCGACTCACCAAATCCGTTAGGGGCAATGTCACCTGTACTATTTTGTCGGCGGCCATCAATTAAAACTAAGGTATATTCGGCGTCCATACCACGAATACGAATATTTAATCCACCGGTTTTCCCTGCTGTAGGGCTAACATCGACACCTTCTACATCACTTAATGCATCTGCAACGGATGTAATTCGTTTATTTTTTAAGTCTTCAGCCGTAATCACAGTAATTGAAGCAGGAGCATTCTTGATCTTTTGTTCAAAGCCCGCTGCAGAAACAACAATGGTTTCCATCTGTTGAGCTTGAGATTCAGTCGTTTCAGCATGTGCGAAACTCGTAGTAGTTACAATTGCCCCAAATAAAGCAGCGGAAAGAGGGTTGAGATTAAATTTACTCATAAAAGAATTCCAAATATGGACAAGATAAATATATGAAAATAAATTAAAAAAATATCATTAAGAATAATAGTGAGAAAGTTTCTCATTTTCAATGGTGAATTAAAAAATAATCAATATTTCTTCGAAAAAAGCTGAAAAATTCTAAAAATAAGAAGGGCATCCATGCCTGAATTTATAGTGTTATAATCCATTTTTGTATATCTTTAATTGTTGTCATATAATGTGGCACTTTTTTTTAAAACTGTTTTAACTAACAAATTATCGAGGAAGCCATGCAAGTAACTTCTGAAGCGGTTTCGGGCGTTGCCCGTCGTTTAAATGTATCTGTACCGACGAGCCGTATTAACGAGCAGTTTGAAGCTCGCTTGAAACGCACTGCCAAAACTGTGAAGATCAACGGCTTCCGTCCAGGTAAAGTACCTGTAAACGTTGTTCGTCGTGAATACGGTGCTGGTATCTATCAAGAAGTTGTAAACGACATCATTCGTGACACAGTATTCGAAGCGATCCAACAAGAAAAAATCAATGCTGTTGGTATGCCAAACATTGAAAAAACTGAAATGAAAGATGATGCTTTAGTTTATGAAGCAACTGTAGAAGTTTATCCAGAAGTTGAAGTTAAGTTCGAAGGCCTAGAAGTTGAACGTAAAGCAACTTCAGTTGACGACAAAGACGTTGAGAAGATGATTGAAAATCTTCAAAAACAACGTGCTTCATGGGCTGAAACTAAAGGCATGGCTAAAAAAGACATGCAAGTAACTTTCGACTTTGAAGGTACTGTTGATGGCGAGAAGTTTGAAGGCGGCGCTGCTGAAGACTTTAAACTCGTACTTGGTTCTGGTCGTATGATCCCTGGCTTCGAAGACGGCATCGTTGGGATGAAGAAAGGCGAAGAGAAAGTTATCGATGTAACTTTCCCTGAAGACTACCAAGCTGAAAACCTTGCTGGTAAAGCTGCTCAGTTCAAAATCACTGTTAAGCTTGTTGAAAAACAAAAACTTCCAGAAGTTGATGCTGAATTCTTAAAAATCTTCGGTCTAACTGAAGAAGAAGGCGTTGAAAAACTGAAAGCTGACGTTCGTAAAAACATGGAACGTGAAGTGAAAAACGGTCTTCGTAACCAAGTGAAAGGTGCAACTTTTGATGCACTTGTAGCTGCAAACGAAGTAGAACTTCCAGAAGCAATGGTTGCTCAAGAAATTGACCGTCAACGTCAACAAATGATCCAACAATTCACTCAACAGTTTGGTGCTCAAGGCGCTAAAGCGTTTGATTCAAGCATGCTTCCAGATGACCTATTCAAAGAGCAAGCTGAAAAATCAGTTAAACTTGGCGTATTAGTCAGCAAAGTATTAGCTGATGCTAAACTTGAAGTTGATGCTGCACGTGTTGATGCTTACATCGAAGACATGGCTTCTTCTTACGAAGATCCTAAAGAAGTGATTGAATACTTCAACAACGATAAACAGCAACGCGCTCAAATCGAAGCTGTTATTCTTGAAGACCAAGTTGTAGATCACATCTTAGCTTCTGCTAAAGTAACGGATACAACTGTGAGCTATGAAGACTTATTGAAAGAGCAACAAGCTCGTCAACAAGGCTAATTTCTAGCTTTCAAAAAAAGGCGCGTTAAGCGCCTTTTTTTATCGAATTTTGCCCCCAAATAAGTTGTCCTGATTTCACAATGCTTATGAAAAAAATATCTGTTATTTAATTGGGAATCTTTTGCAATTTCGACAAATATCCCTCATATTGTGAATTATGGGTTGAGTCAGAAAAATTTAGGAATAAATAACGTATGTATGTTCCAACAATTGAAAACGCACTAGTGCCAATGGTGGTAGAACAGTCATCTCGTGGCGAGCGTTCTTTTGATATTTATTCACGCCTTTTGCGTGAACGTGTGATTTTTTTAACCGGTGAAGTTGAAGACAACATGGCAAATTTGATTGTTGCCCAAATGTTGTTCTTAGAAGCAGAAAACCCAGATAAAGATATTCATTTATATATCAACTCACCAGGCGGTTCGGTTACTGCAGGTATGGCGATTTACGATACCATGCAATTTATTAAACCTGATGTTGTGACTTACTGCATGGGGCAAGCAGCATCGATGGGTGCATTCCTGCTTAACGCCGGTGCTAAAGGCAAACGTTACTGTCTTGAAAATGCCCGTGTCATGATTCACCAACCACTCGGTGGTTTCCGAGGTCAGGCATCTGACATTGAAATTCATGCACGTGAAATTCTATTCATTAAAGAACGTTTAAACCGTTTGATGGCAGAGCATAGTGGTCAAGACTACGATACTGTTGCTCGAGATACTGACCGTGACAACTTTATGACAGCGCAAGCTGCAAAAGAATACGGTCTTGTGGACGAAGTTTTATCTAAACGTCCATAAGTTTTAAAGAATTAATTATTGGAGTGAATATGTCCGAACATCCTCAAGGACAAAAGCATTGTTCATTTTGCGGTAAAACGCAGTCTGAAGTCGGGAAACTGATTGCAGGTGAGGACGCGTACATCTGTAATGAGTGTGTGGACGTATGTCTTGACCTAGTTCAGACCAGTCAGCAAGTTGAATCAAATGACTGGGCAACTCGTCCTTTACCAAAACCGCATGAAATCCGTGCTGCGCTTGACCAATATGTGATTGGGCAAGATGTTGCGAAAAAGACCCTCTCTGTTGCGGTATATAACCACTATAAACGCCTAAAAGTTGGCACCAGTGGTAAAAAACCAGAAGACGGTGTAGAGATTTCGAAAAGTAACATCATGTTGGTTGGACCAACAGGTTCAGGTAAAACACTGCTTGCTCAGACACTTGCGCGCCTTTTAGATGTGCCATTTGCGATGGCAGATGCAACGACTTTAACTGAAGCCGGTTATGTGGGTGAAGACGTAGAGAACATTGTTCAAAAACTCCTTCAAAAAGCCGATTACGATGTAGAAAAAGCGCAAAAGGGCATTATCTATATCGATGAAATCGACAAAATTACTCGTAAGTCTGAAAACCCATCTATTACTCGTGATGTATCGGGTGAAGGTGTTCAGCAAGCGTTATTGAAAATGATCGAAGGTACGGTTGCGTCGATTCCGCCTCAAGGTGGTCGTAAGCATCCGCAGCAAGAATTTATCCAAATTGATACTTCAAACATCCTGTTTATCTGTGGTGGTGCATTCTCTGGCCTAGAGAAAATCGTACAGCAGCGTCAGGAAAAAGGTGGTATTGGCTTTACGGCTGAAGTGCGTAAGAAAGATGAAACTAAAAAATTATCTGACTTATTCCGCCAAGTTGAAGCGACAGATTTGGTTAAATTCGGTCTGATTCCTGAATTTATTGGTCGTTTACCTGTGATTGCTACCTTGGAAGAACTGGACGAAGAAGCATTGATGCAGATTCTGACAGAACCAAAAAATGCATTGACACGTCAATACCAATATTTATTTGAAATGGAAAATGTTGACCTCGTATTTGAAGACTCAGCATTACGTGCCGTGGCTAAAAAAGCCCTTGACCGTAATACGGGTGCGCGTGGTCTACGTTCGATTTTAGAAAATTCATTGCTTGAAACGATGTATGACCTACCAAGTCGTTCAGATGTGGGTACGGTTGTCGTCAATGAAGCGGTGATTAATGGTGAAGCGGAACCTGAATTTAAATTAGAACGTCAACCAAAGAAAACTGAAGAAGCTGCGCCGAAGTCAGATTTAAAAGTTGTAAACTCTAAATCTGCTTAAGCGCTATTCGTCTGAAACGTGTGTAAATCCAAGATTTGCACACGTTTTTTATTTCCAAAAATAAAAGCAGAATGTTAATCTCAGCAGGATGGCGTGGATGCCTGAATGTAAAAAACTGAAAACAAAAGTGTAAAAATAAAAAAAGACGCAGTGAGGGATAATCATGCGTGGAGTTGCAATTCTACTTTTAAGCAGTGTAGCGCTGCTGGGTTGTCATGGAAAATCAGCCGTTGAGCAAACGTCATTGGCTTCAACATTAAAGCCCGTGGATCCTGAAAGTACACCGGGCCATATTGAACAATATCGATTGGGTATGTTTACCATTGGTGGTTGGGTCAATCAGAAACAAGGCCGACATTTTCAAGAAGTGAAAGCTCAACATGATCAAGCAGCGATCGTGTATTTATATCGTCCAGACAGTAAATGGAACCGTCAAGAAATTGTGGCCAGCAGCTTATTTCTGAACAGTGAGCGTATTCCAAGTTTATTGAATAATCATTATTACTGGGTGGAGTTACCGGCAGGGAATTACCGCTTATCATCGAGTCGCCCTTTGGGGGTGAATCATTTTCAAAAGCCTAAATATTTAGACTTTGATGTTGAAGCAGGTCAATCCTATTTCATCAAATATGATGAAGAGAATTTATCCAGTAAAAGAACGGTTTCAGGGCCATTGCTGCTCATGCCTGAAAAAATTGGTCGAAATGAAATCGCATTTACAGAGTTGAAATCCAACAGTTTTAACTTTGTGGCAGAAGATCAAAACACTGGAAAAGTGCGGAAAAGTGCGCAGAAGTTGAAGGCACCTCATTATGATCCTGCGGAAGATGTGCAGTTGACCAAGCCTTTTAAACTGTGGAATCCATTAACTTGGTAATGTAATTAGCCGTTGTTTTTAGTGTGTGAAAGCATTAAATAGCGAATGTCATTCGACAGACAGTCTAAATATTGACAATAAAAAAGCACCCGATGGGGCACTGCTGTCCCATAGTTTGCTTTAAATAAAAAAACCTGAGTCCTAACAGTTAAAATATGAGTGCAAACAAACACTTTAACGACCAGGATTCAGGTTTTGTCACATCAGAATACCGTATTTCATGAG
>NZ_VOYW01000002.1:0-43123 GCF_013420085.1 Acinetobacter sp. YH12027 | reverse complement strand
AATGCCAATATATAAGTTGACTTTGCATGATACGTATTTTAATTGGAGCTGTATTAACTTTGGAATTTCATATTCTAGCTACTTAGGTACGCATGAAAGTCAAATGGATATTTATGTTGGTGATGGTGCTATTCCGCTAGATATAGCTAAAATAGATCGAAATGCTAATAAAAATGGATCAGTTAGGATAAGGCCATTTAAGGGTAAAAAATTACAATTCTGGTTTAGTGAAAATTGTAAACCGATGGAAGTAGTTAATATTTTAATTGAAGCTCCAAACAAAATAAGAATTAAAAAAGTAGGTTAATATAATTCAATTGTATTAAGATATATCTTAATTAATCTTAAGGTGTATCTTTGCGATGTCAAATTCAGACCTTCTCGACGGTAGCGATAGTCTAGTTAAAACCCGAAAACGTCTGTTTGAAGCAGGGCACATGAAACTATTGGTGCTGCATCTTATTTCCCAAGCGCCTAAGTTTAGTTACGACATCATTAAAGATGTCGGCGCAATCGTTGGCGGCGGTTACAGTCCAAGCACAGGGACAATTTACCCAACGCTGAATTACCTCGAAGAACAGCAATACATACACGCAGAACTGAATGCCGAAGACCGTAAACAATACAGCGTTACGCAGTCAGGCATACAACACCTAGATGCAGAAAAAGCCACAGTAGAGAAAATCCTCTGCCGTTTTGATACCCGCAAGCAAATTCATAACAATGAACAATATGTCGACATTAAACGCGCGATGGAAAACCTAAAAGCATCACTGCGCATCAAAATTCAGCACTGTGAACTGACACCTGAACAGGTGTATGCCATTGCAGAAAAAATCGATCAGGCGGCTGTCGAAATCAGCCGTATGGAGGTGACGCAATGAAACAGCATCAATATGAAATTACGCTCAAACACATTGCTGATGCGCAGGGCAATCCATCGACCTATACCGAAGCTTTGCAGTTTAATGCCTACAACCATGATGACATGTTTAAGGTGCTGGAGCATTTGAGCAAAGCGCAATTGTTAGATGATGAAAAGACCAAAGCCTTTGTCGTAGGTCTGAAACTGTTTGGTGAAACCTTGCTGGAAAATAAAGATCATCCTTTATTTAAAGATTTCATGCCGCATTTTGGTCAGTTTATGAAAACACTGAAACAAACCGTGAAAACTAAAAATGCACAATCAGCAACGATAGAACAAGGTGAAAGCCATGAATAGTCTCCCCAAATTTCATCCGAAGCATCTCACGTGGTTAATGCCTTTGATTCTATCTGGCATTATGAGTGGTTCAATTTCTTGCTTTAATATTTATTTAAAAGTCGGTGCGGTTGAGGGCTTTTTAGGGATTTGGTTAGATGCTTGGAGCCTATCGTGGATGATGGCTTTTCCGCTCATTTTGATCGTGTTGCCATTGGTGCGTAATACGCTAATGAAGTTTGTACGCCTACCAAATGAGCCTGCATCCAAATAAAAGGTACATCTATTTAGTCATGAGTTGAGTGTGACTGCATCGCATCTTGAATGATGGCTGTTAATTCAGTCAGTGATTTGACACCTGCAATACGTTGAATCACTTTCCCGCGATAAAACAGCAAGGTAGAGGGTAGTCCATAAACGTTATAACGCAATGTCAGTATCGGTGAGGAATCAATATTCACTTTGCCAAATTTAAGCCGTGTATGCTGCGCTGACATTTGACTTGCGCACTGCTCAAATACTGGGAAGTTCTGTACACAGGGCGCGCACCAGTCTGCATAGAAGCGAATCACGGCAAAACCATCAAACCATTCATAGTCACTGGCGTTATCTTCATTGTATTCAACGATCTGAGACATGCTTGGCCTATTATTCATTTACGAAATACACTACAAATTATACATAAGTCCATGTTTATTCATTCTGCGCCATTTCTATGTTCAAATAGTGCAGAGATAGATGAATATTCAATAATTGAAAAGGGAAAACAATGTCACAGCAAAGCATGCAGCAGGTCATTATTACTGAGCCGGGCGGTGTAGATAAACTGGCCTATGAAAGTGTTGCCATCCCAGAAGCGAAAGCAGATGAAGTGTTGGTTAAAGTGCATGCCTTTGGCATCAACCGTCCAGACATTTTACAGCGTCAAGGTTTATACCCAATGCCGAAAGGCGTAACGCCAGTACCAGGTTTAGAGGTTGCGGGTGAAGTGGTTGCTGTGGGTGCAGAGGTTACTTTATTTCAAGTAGGTGATAAGGTTTGCGGTCTGACCAATGGCGGCGGTTATGCAGAATATTGCGTGGTGCCTGAAAGCCAAACCATTGCGATTCCTGAAGGCGTCAGCTTTACTCAAGCTGCAGCGATTCCTGAAACATTCTTTACCGTTTGGGCGAATGTATTCCAAATGGGCAAAGCCAAAGCAGGTGAAACGGTGCTGATTCATGGTGGAACCAGTGGTATTGGAACTACGGCAATCATGCTGTGTAATGCGTTGGGCATGAAAACCTTTGCAACAGTCGGTTCAGATGAAAAAGTGGCAGCGATCTCTGATATCACGCATGCGATTAACTACAAGACTCAAGACTTTGAGCAAGTGATTAATGAAGCGACCAATGAGCAAGGTGTAGATGTCATTTTAGATATTGTTGGAGCACCGTATTTGGCGCAGAACCTCAATTTATTACGTCGTGATGGTCGTTTGGTCTATATCGCATTTTTAGGTGGTTCAAAAGCCAAAGAGGTGAAACTGGGTCAAATCATGATGAAGCGTTTGACCATTACAGGCTCAACCATGCGCGCGCGTAATACTGCAGAAAAAGCAGAGATTGCCAAAGGAATTCAGGAAAATGTTGTTCCGTTATGGTCTAAAGGTGAATGCCTGCCAATGATTTACAAAACATTTAAGTTTGATCAAATTCAAGAAGCACATGCAGCCATGGATACGGGTGACCATGTAGGTAAGATTGTGGTTGAAGTGATCTAAAGTTTTCTTTTTAAAACACGCTGTATTTGGTAGGGTGTTTTAAAATAATAAAAGAGGGCAATGTCCCTCTTTTTTATTGTCTTACTAAATTTTAGGCATAAAAAAACCAGCTTATCGCCGGGTTCTTTATTACACCATCTTCAGTAGTAGAAAAATGGTGCCCGAGGCCAGACTCGAACTGGCACGCTTTGTGGGCGGGGGATTTTAAATCCCCTGTGTCTACCGATTTCACCACTCGGGCTTAACAAGATTGGAGGCGGAGGTCGGAATCGAACCGGCGTACACGGAGTTGCAGTCCGCTGCATGACCACTCTGCCACCCCGCCATGTCTTGTTGATGCGTATATTAGCAAGCTCTGAAAAAAAAACAATAGCAGATTCATCTGTATGAGCATAAAAGCAGCATACAAGGTAAAAAATTTAAAATAATCATGTATTATGTGCAAAATTGATTCATATCATCACTTGGAGAAGTGCCGTGGCATTAGTTTTAGATGGTCGTGCATTGGCGAAGAAAATTGAAGCTGACTTGTTGACTCGCGTAGAAGCGCTAAAAGAGAAAACTGGTCGTACCCCAATTCTTGCGACTATTTTGGTAGGTGACGATGGTGCATCTGCAACTTATGTACGTATGAAAGGGAATGCTTGCCGCCGTGTTGGTATGGATTCATTAAAAGTTGAGCTTCCTAAAGAAACCACAACTGAGCAATTGCTTGCTGAAATTGAAAAATTGAATGCAAATCCAGATGTTCACGGTATTTTGTTACAACACCCCGTACCTGCTCAAATTGATGAGCGTGCATGTTTCGATGCGATCTCTCTTGAAAAAGACGTAGATGGCGTGACTTGCTTAGGTTTTGGTCGTATGGCGATGGGTGAAGCTGCGTATGGTTCTGCGACTCCTGCAGGTATCATGACCATTCTAAAAGAAAACAACATTGAAATCGCAGGTAAACATGCGGTTGTTGTGGGTCGTTCTGCAATTTTAGGTAAACCAATGTCTGCAATGCTGCTTGAAGCGAATGCAACAGTGACTACTTGCCACTCACGTACTCAAAACTTAGCTGACTTTGTTAAGCAAGCTGACATTATTGTGGGTGCGGTAGGTAAAGCTGAATTGATTCAAAAAGATTGGATCAAACCGGGTGCAGTGGTTGTTGACGCTGGCTTCCATCCACGTGATGGCGGCGGTGTAGGTGATATCCAATTGGTGGGTATTGAAGAAGTTGCTTCTGCGTATACACCTGTTCCGGGTGGTGTAGGCCCTATGACCATTACAACGTTGATTCGTCAAACTGTTGAAGCTGCTGAAAAAGCGTTGGGTTAATCTTTTAATAAAAAGATCTTAAAGTCACAACGGAGTCTTACCGTTGTGACTTATAAATGTAAGAAGCTCGTATGTTACTTTTGTTTCGGCAAAAGTAACCAAAACCATTTGTCATCTGCTGAACTCGACATAATCAGCCTTTTGATTAATGGTGTCGCAGAAACAGTGTTCATTCGATTAAGGTCTGTCTCGCACAGCAGCAGATGACGATGTCGCGTATCTGATACGTTTATAAATTCAAATAAAATCATCTCTAAGGCTTAATATGAGCTGTACTTTCCAATTTCCCAAAGCCCCTGAACATTTACTGAAAGCACTGCATGAAGTCATTCCGCATTGTGAATTACATGCACAACAGTTGCCTGAAACCCCCATTTCTTTATGGTTGATACCGCCTGTATTTCCAACCGATAAATTGGATGATGAAGTCATTCGTCGTATATGGAATGATACGCCGTATTGGATCTTTTGTTGGGCTTCAGGGCTTGCAATGGCGCAGTGGTTGTTGGCAGAGCCGCATCATGTCAAAGATAAAGTCGTGTTGGACTTTGGTGCAGGTTCAGGCGTGGTGGCGATTGCCGCGAAAATGGCAGGGGCGAAACGCGTGATCTGCTGTGACATCGACCAAGTGAGCCTAGATGCATGCCGTGCCAATGCAGAGCTAAACAATGTTGAACTCGAATATTTAGATGATCTGTATAAAGCGGAGCAAGTCGATATTTTATTGGCTGCCGATGTGCTGTATGACCAATGCAATCGTTTCTTTTTGGATGAGTTTTTAAAGTTTGCTCCTGAAGTGTGGGTGGCAGACAGTCGTGTGAAAAACTTTAGTCATCCTAAATATGAAAAACTCGATGAACGAAGCGCGACGACATGGCCTGATTTGGATGAATCACCTGAGTTTCGTAATGTGAGTTTTTATAAAACCCTATAATTATTGAACCCATAAAAAAAGACGCTTTAAGCGTCTTCTTTTTTGTCTTTTGAACTGCAAATTTGATTAAGAACAGGTATAGCGAACCACACGTAAGGTTGCAGGGCGAGCATCGAGTGCATCACGTGCGCCTAAGTTTTCAGAGTTACGTAGGTCTGGGGTGTTTGACAGTCCAAAGTTCGCACGTGTATTACCAATTTGACGGCCGTACTGGGTATTTTCCAAAGCAGGATTTGCAATTTCGTTCACGCTTAAGATTTGTAATTTATAGGTCTTTTGCGTATTTAATGCTTTTTGGCAAGCACGTTGTAATTTATTGGCATCCAGTTGTTGGTTTTGGCGACCCGCTAAAGTATATGCAAGTGTTGCGCTATTTGCAGATTTAGACTCTATTTGAAAGCCCGTTTGACCATTAAAAGCACGTGGAGTGCTTTGGCAAGCAGCCATCGACATTGCAACAATACCCAAACTTAAAACTTTGTAAATATTTTTCATCATTCATTCGCCGTGTGTATTTGTACGCTCAGTATGCCATAGTCCGTCTGTCGACTCGATGGCGAAAACCAAGAAAGCCAAAGAAGTTTGATTAACTCTTTGATGCAGCCGAAACGGTGAATAGATGGAAATGGAGATAAAAAAAGCTCATCAAAATAGGCTTTGATGAGCTTAAGTGGAATAGCAGGGCTGAGCGAATTAATCGTCAGTGATCATGCTATGTTTTTTCGTATCTTTCATGAAGACATAGGTAATTAAAGATAAACCAATCATGAATGTAATATAGTAGAAGAAGTAGTTTTCATGGCCTGCATTTTTGAAGCTCAAAGCCACAAGTTCTGCGGTACCACCAAAGAGTGTATTTGCAATGGCATAAGGTAATGCAACACCTAAGGCACGGATATGTGCAGGGAACAACTCTGCTTTCACTACAGCATTAATCGCAGTATAACCAGTGACAATTACCATACCACTCATGCAAAGCATAAATGCTGTGGTTGGGCTAGTCGTAGAACCGATACCGTTGAAAATTGGAATGGTGAAGAGTACACCAAGCACACCAAAGGCGATCATAATTGGCTTACGACCAATTTTGTCTGAAAGCGCACCGACAGCAGGTTGTAAAAGCATAAAGATGAAAATCGCAGCAGTGGTAATTTCGGTAGCTGTGGTTTTCTCAAAGCCAGACGTGTTGACCAAATATTTTTGCAAATAAGTGGTAAAGGTGTTGAACGCTAAAGTACCACCGGCAGTTAACATGATCACAGTGAAGGCTTGTTTAGGATATTTGGTAAATAACGCTAAAGCACCTGATTTTGGACCACCATTTTTAGCCTGTTCTTGGGCTTCTTTAGAGGATTGAGTTTCAACTAAACCGCGACGAATCCAAAACACCACAATAGCGAGCAACGCACCGATGAAGAATGGAACACGCCAGCCCCATTCAGTTAAAGCTTGTTCGGAGAAATTGCGTTGTAGGATAATTAAAACGCAAAGAGCCAATAGCTGACCTGAAATCAGTGTGACATATTGGAAACTTGAGAAGAAACCGCGATGGTTTTTACCTGCCATTTCAGTCAAATAGGTCGCACTAGAGCCATATTCACCACCAACACTTAAGCCTTGGAGTAAACGCGCTAAAAGTAGAATAGCGGGTGCGAGCATCCCTACAGAATCGTAGGTTGGTGCACATGCGATCATCAGTGAGCCGACACACATCAACGATACAGACAGCGTTAAACCTGCTTTACGACCTTTACGGTCAGCATAAATACCCATGACCCATGCGCCGATTGGACGCATTAAGAAACCGAGTGCAAAGACTGCAGCCGCTTGTAAGAGTTTTACAGTATTGTCACCATCAGGGAAAAATTGCGGTGCAAAGTAAAGGGTAAAGGCAGCGTAGACATACCAGTCGTACCATTCAACGAGGTTGCCGGCAGATCCGCCGAGGATAGATTTGACACGAGTTTTTCTATCCAATTGTTCAGGAACAACTGGCTCAGATGAGTTTGACACATCATTCTCCAAGGAATGAATGCAAAACATATCCATTTAAACTCTTTGGGAAAAGTTTAAATCAATATATTTTGTCGAAATGGGAGATGGAACTATATTTATTTAATTTATACTCCTGTTGTCGCAGAAAATCATGCGACTTTAGTCTATAAAATGCGATATTTTTGACCAGATACATTTTTCACGACTAAATGAAAACAACAAAGCCTCATAGATTGAGGCTTTGATGGGGAAAACATGCTGTTTTTGATCAGCTTGATCAATAAGTCATCATCAAATAATTCTGATCAATGCTCCTGAATTTTGGAGTGGTGTTTGGTGTCTTTCATAAAGACGTAGACCAATAACGAAATAAAAATCATGATGGTTACATAGATGAAAAACCATGACTCGTGACCCGCTTCTTTAAAACTTAGCGCAAAGAATTCTGCCGTACCACCAAAGATGGTATTTGCAAGTGCATAAACGGGGTACATCAAAACTGAAGGCTTCTGCAGCTGAACATGCAATATATAAAAGCTTGAAATAAAATTTTAAAAAAGATTAGGTTGAAAAAAAATACAAATCAACTGCTTGTAATTATGTTTGCTTTGAATATAGGTTCTGACTTTAAAATGATTGATTTCATGCTTGAGCCAGCAAGCTTTTAAACGTACATTTAAAATATAACTTCTCATTTATTGAAGGATATAAAAAACTCAGCGTACAGATATCTTGATCAAAATAGGTACTTGATCAAAAAAGCATGATCAATGAGAAAAATAATAAAGCAAAGAAAACGAAGCATTGTTGAATAAAAAGACATAGCGGGAGGGAGCGATGAATACACAACAACAATCAATATATGACATGGTGGTCATTGGTGGTGGAATAAATGGTGTTGGTATTGCCTGTGATGCAGCGGGGCGGGGTTTAAGTGTTTTGCTCTGTGAAAAAGACGATCTCGCGAGCCACACTTCATCTGCAAGTAGCAAATTAATTCATGGTGGTCTGCGCTATTTAGAACATAAAGAATTTCGTTTGGTACGTGAAGCACTCGCAGAACGCGAAGTTCTCCTTAAAAAAGCCCCTCATATTATTCGACCGATGCGTTTTATCATGCCACATGAACCGCACTTACGTCCGGCTTGGCTGATTCGTACTGGATTATTCTTTTATGATTATTTGGGTAAACGTGAACAGCTTGCAGGTTCAAATGGAATTGAATTTGATGTGGAAGCTAGTCCTTTAGCATCCAAATTTACCCGAGGGTTCGAATATTCCGATTGTGCAGTAGATGACGCACGCTTAGTTGTACTCAATGCAATACAAGCACGAGAACATGGTGCACAGATTCTGACTCGAATAGAATGTTTAAATGCATATAGTAAAGGTGGAATTTGGCAGGTATGTCTAAAAAATGCCAAGGGATTGCAAAATGTGCAGGCTAAAGTCTTGGTGAATGCGGCAGGTCCTTGGGTCGCTGACTTTATAAAACAGGGGTTAAAGCAAGAGTCACCTTATGGTATACGGCTGATACAGGGTAGTCATATCATTGTTCCAAAACTTTTTGAGGGTGATAAAGCTTTTATTATGCAAAATGATGATCATCGCATTGTCTTTGCGATCCCTTATTTAGAACAATATACCTTGATCGGCACGACAGATCGTGAATATCACGCAGACCCAAATCGAGTAAAGATAAGCCAGGAAGAAATCGATTACTTGCTTGATGTGTCAAATGATCACTTTAAAACTCAATTGACGCAAACGGACATCATTTCAACTTATTCAGGTGTGCGTCCGCTGTGTGATGATGAGTCAGATAATCCAGCCGCAGTCACGCGAGATTACACCTTGGCACTGACCGATGTAGAAGGGGCTGCATTACTTTCAATCTTTGGTGGCAAACTTACCACTTACCGAAAACTAGCAGAAGCGGCATTAGATCAGCTTAAAACGGTTTTTCATCATCGATCCAAACCTTGGACTGCTGATGCAACATTGCCTGGTGCGGAAAATTTAGAATCGGTAGAGCAGTTGATGGTTGAAATCCAACAAAAAGTGCGAGGGGTTTCGATCAGTCTAGCCAGTCGTTGGGCGCATGCTTATGGAACCCGTGTCTGGATTTTGCTGAATCATTTAACTTCGATTGATGAATTGGGTCAAAACTTTGGACATGGATTGTATGCTCAAGAAGTGGATTATTTGGTCGAGCAGGAGTGGGCGAGAAGTTCTGAAGATATTTTGCAAAGACGGACAAAGTTATATTTGCAATTCAGCGCAGCTGAAGTTGATGTTTTGGATGAATATTTAATGGCAATTCGCATAAAACAAAAAGCTCAAGATGTGGCTTAGTGGATATAAAAAAGACCGCACAAGGCGGTCTTTTAAATCTTTCTTAATCCCTCTTTTAAAGGAGGGAAATTAAAGGTCGATTAAGCAGATTTTTTTACAGCTTCTAAAAGTTCGTCTTGACGTACTTTAAGTGCTTTTGGTAAGCGATCACCAAGTTTGTTGAACAATTCAGTGTGGCTTTCAAGTTCTTTGATCCATTGATCTTTATCTTGAGAAGTTACAAGCTCGAATTGCTCTTTAGTGAAGTCTGAACCAGTCCAGTTCAATTGTTCGTATGTTGGAACAAGGCCGATAGGTGTTTCAACAGCGTCTGCACGACCTTCACAACGGTCAATGATCCACTCAAGAACACGCATGTTTTGACCGAAACCAGGCCATACAAAGTTACCTTCAGCATCACGACGGAACCAGTTCACGTTGTAGATACCAGGAAGTTTATTGCCAGCAGCTTTAGCTTTAGCAGCAACTTCTTCACCAAGTTCTAACCAGTGAGAGAAGTAGTCAGCCATGTTGTAACCCGCAAATGGAAGCATTGCGAATGGGTCACGACGAACGATACCTTGTTGACCAACAGCAGCAGCAGTTGTTTCAGAGCCCATAGTTGCAGCTTTGTAAACACCGTCAACCCAGTCAAATGCTTCTGAAATTAGAGGCACTGTGTCTGCACGACGACCACCGAAGATGAACGCAGAAATTGGAACACCTGCTGGATTTTCCCAGTCGGCATCAATAGAAGGACATTGACCAGCTGAAACAGTGAAACGAGCATTTGGATGAGCTGCTTTTTCTTCGCCGGTGTGTGGTTGACCTTTCCAGTTAGTCAAGTTAGCAGGCGCTTCTTTAGTCAGACCTTCCCACCATACTTCACCTTCGTCAGTTACAGCAACGTTGGTATAGATTACGTCTTTATGAAGAGTCGCCATACAGTTCGGATTCGTTTTGGTATTTGTACCAGGTGCTACACCGAAGAAACCAGCTTCAGGGTTGATTGCATATAAACGACCATCTTCACCTGGTTTGATCCAAGCAATATCGTCACCTACAGTTTCAATTTTCCAACCTTCGTAACCCGCTGGTGGAATCAACATCGCGAAGTTTGTTTTACCACAAGCAGAAGGGAATGCAGCTGCGATGTAGTGTTTTTCGCCTTGTGGGTTAGTCACGCCAAGGATGAGCATGTGTTCAGCTAACCAGCCTTGTTGACGACCCATAGAAGATGCAATACGTAAAGCTAGGCATTTTTTACCCAACAATGCGTTACCGCCGTAACCAGAACCGTAAGACCAGATTTCACGAGTTTCTGGATAATGAACGATGTATTTTTCAGGGTTGCAAGGCCAAGCAACGTCTTTTTGACCTTCTTCAAGCGGAGCACCAACAGTGTGTACGCAAGGAATGAAGTCACCGTCAGTACCAAGTACGTCATAAACAGCTTTACCCATACGAGCCATTTTAGACATGCTTACAGCAACGTAAGGAGAATCAGTAAGTTCGATACCGATGTGAGCAATATGAGAACCTAAAGGACCCATAGAGAAAGGAACTACGTACAAAGTACGGCCTTTCATTGAACCGTCAAATAAACCATTCAGACGAGCACGCATTTCAGCTGGAGCTTCCCAGTTGTTTGTTGCGCCTGCATCTTCTTGTTTTTCAGAACAGATGTAAGTACGACCTTCAACACGAGCAACGTCAGAAGGATCAGAATTAGCAAGGTAAGAACCAGGATGTTTTTCTTGGTTAAGTTCTTGCATAGTGCCGTTAGCGATCATCAAGTCGATATAACGTTGATATTCTTCTGCGCTACCGTCACACCATTCGATTTTTGCTGGTTTGGTTAATTTGGCAATTTCTTCCACCCAAGCAATGAGCTTAGGGTGACGAACGAATTCTGGTGCGTTCACTTGGGTCATGGTGAGGCCTATCTCAAAAATGTACTAACCGTACAAAGTATAATCTGCATCATGGGATACATCATGCAGATAAAAGATGAAAAAAAAGTGGCTGTATTAAAGCATAAAATCATAAAAAAAATAAGACTAAAGAAGTGGTAGATTTTTTTTGGTAGTTAATGCTATTTATGTTAAATATGTATAAAATACAATATGTTAGAATATTTTATGATGGGTTTTAACTTTATTTATTAATGTGATGGACAATATTTTATATAGTTATTTTTAATAAAAACAAAAAGTTGCATGTAATTGATATTTGAGAATTATTATTGATTAAATAAATGGTGGTAATTCGATTTTTACATAAAGGCGCTATTATTTGCTGTTAAATTCGACAAAATACAAAACTAAGCGGCCAAGATGTATAAAAAGTGATTAAACAAGCCAAGCCTTTATCTATTATTTATAATAAAAAATCAGGATTTCATGCTGCAAACAAAGATGAAGTCTACGAGGAACTTGTGCGGATATTATCCGATCATGATTTCGAAATACAGTCTTTTGAGCTTGGGCAGGAAGCCAGTTTTGATACTTTAATGAGCAAGGTGTTTGCACGCCACCAAGACCCAGATAATTTGGGCGTTGTCGTTGCTGCAGGTGGTGATGGAACCTTAAATGCTGTTGCTCATCAGTTGATGCATACCGATATTCCTATGGGGATCTTACCTTTAGGCACATTTAATTATGTGGCGCGGGTACTCAATATTCCTCTCGATTTAATTCAAGCGGCACAGGTGATTGCGACAGGCAATAATCGACAGGTGCATGTGGCGCAAATCAACGAACATATCTATTTAAACAATGCCAGTTTAGGCTTGTATCCATTATTTATACAAAAAAGAGAGTTTTATAATCAAAAGTTTGGGCGTTTCCCATTGCATGCTTATACCTCAGGTTTGGATGTGCTGATTCGAGATCGCAAAGAGCTGAAACTGGAAATCGAAGTGGATCATCATATTTATCCAGTCAAAACGCCCTTGATCTTTTTTGGCAATAATCAATTGCAATTGGCCGATTTAAACTTGCAAATTGCTAAGGATGCAGAGGCAGGTAAAGTTGCAGGTGTGGTGGTCGCAAAAAGTGATAAGAAAACGTTATTTAAAATTTTATGGCAGTTGATCCGTGGCAATATCGACAATGCACCAGATGTGTATAGTTTTGCCGCTGATGAAGTCACCATACATACCCAACGAAAAAAAATGACCGTTGCTGTGGATGGTGAGATTGTAGAAATGAAACCGCCGTTGAAAATTCGAGTGCAAAAACAAGCCTTAAAGATACGGGTGCCACATGATACTGCATCTGTCTGATCTGCATTTTGGCACTGAAAAGCCAGAGTGTATGCGCGCGATTCAACAATTTTGTCACGAACAGCGTATCGAGGCCGTGGTTGCCAGTGGAGACTTGACCCAACGTGCGCGTTATCGTCAGTTTTATGCATGTAAGCAATTTTTAGAAAGCTTAAAGTTGCCATATATCGTTGTACCAGGGAATCACGATATTCCGCTATATCATTTATGGAACCGTGTTTTTAGCCCTTTTGCACGTTATCAACTTTTTTTTGGTGCCATGGAAAATGTACTGGAAACCGAGCATTTTTATTTAATTGGGATCAATAGTATTCGCCGTCGTTACCATACGCGAGGGCATGTATCGCTCGAGCAAATACATCATGTCGAGGAATTACTTAAACATGCGCCGCCCAATAAAGTGAAATTAATCATAGCGCATCAACCTTTTTATACGCCGCCCAATGACCCGCATGGTGTGAAAGATTGTCCTGTTCAAGGGCGTTTGGCACTCGAACAGTGGAGTCAACACGGTTTAAATGGTTTATTGCATGGACATTTACATGTTCCAGCCAGCTATGACCTCAATCAGATTTATACTTTAGGTGCTGCGCATCCAGTTTGGGATATTCATGCTGGAACTGCAACATCATATCGCCTACACGATAACCTTGCCAACAGTTTTAATGTCATTGATGAGCAGATGAATGTGCAGCATTATTTTTATCATTCAAAGTTAAAAATATTCGAAGAAAATCTTAGTACTCATATTTTGGATGAGCTTTAATCCTTTAAATTTAAATTTTGAAGAAAAAAAATACAAAAAAATGAAAAAAATTAAATTTTGCCCTTGAAGGGTTTTTTTCCATCCCCACAAAAGTGTCATCTAAATTATTTTTTGTCGATGGCTTACGGAAATCAAAATGTCATCGTCTTTTATCTAGTAAATAGACTTAGTCTGGAGTTAACTATGAGCAATATTCGTCCTTTGCATGACAACGTTGTGATTCGCCGTGTTGAAAAGGAAACTAAAACTGCTGGTGGTCTTATTTTAAGTACTTCAGCAGCTGAACAACCTGCTCAAGGCGAAGTAATCGCTGTAGGTAATGGCAAAGTAACTGACAATGGCGTACGTGCATTAGACGTTAAAGTTGGTGACAACGTATTGTTTGGCACTTATGCCGGTACAAAAGTAAAAGTAGCAGGCGAAGAGCTTCTTATTATGAAAGAGTCTGACATCTTAGCGGTACTTGAAGCTTAAGTTTCGTACACGCATTTAGACCCTTTTATTCATCATAAATTGTTAAAAATTTTAAAAAGATTCGGAGTTAGACATGTCAGCTAAAGACGTAAAATTTGGTGATTCAGCGCGTTCAAAAATGATCGCGGGTGTAAATGTACTTGCAGATGCTGTAAAAGTGACTTTAGGTCCTAAAGGCCGTAACGTTGTCATCGACCGTTCTTTCGGTGCACCTCACATCACTAAAGATGGTGTAACTGTTGCTAAAGAAATTTCTTTAAAAGACAAGTTTGAAAACATGGGTGCTCAACTTGTTCGTGAAGTTTCTTCAAAAACAAATGACATCGCGGGTGATGGTACAACGACTGCAACTGTACTTGCTCAAGCAATCCTAAATGAAGGGATCAAATCAGTTACTGCTGGTATGAACCCAATGGATCTTAAACGCGGTATCGACATCGCGGTTAAAGCTGTTGTTGCTGAAATTAAAGCGACTGCTAAACCTGCTTCTGACTCTAAAGCCATTGAACAAGTAGGTTCGATCTCTGCGAACTCTGACACCACTGTTGGTAAACTTATTGCTCAAGCAATGGAAAAAGTCGGTAAAGAGGGTGTAATTACAGTTGAAGAGGGTTCAGGCTTTGAAGATTCTCTAGATGTTGTAGAGGGTATGCAGTTTGACCGTGGTTACATCAGCCCGTACTTTGC
The DNA here is from genome assembly GCF_013420085.1 of Acinetobacter sp. YH12027. Classification (NCBI taxonomy): domain Bacteria; kingdom Pseudomonadati; phylum Pseudomonadota; class Gammaproteobacteria; order Moraxellales; family Moraxellaceae; genus Acinetobacter; species Acinetobacter sp. YH12027. The sequence continues at coordinate 28,358 of NZ_VOYW01000002.1, read as the reverse complement.
AAACAAACAAGATACACTAACAGCTGAACTTGAAAACCCATACATTCTTCTTGTTGATAAAAAAATCAGCAACATCCGCGAATTAATTGCTGTACTTGAAGCTGTTGCTAAAACAGGTAAACCGCTTCTTATCATTGCTGAAGATGTTGAAGGTGAAGCACTTGCAACTCTTGTTGTAAACAACATGCGTGGCATTATCAAAGTTTGTGCTGTTAAAGCACCTGGTTTTGGTGATCGTCGTAAAGCGATGCTTCAAGACATCGCGATTTTAACTGGCGCGACTGTAGTTTCTGAAGAGGTTGGTATGTCTTTAGACCAAACTACACTCGAGCACTTAGGTACAGCGCATAAAGTGACTGTTTCTAAAGAAAACACAGTGATTGTGGACGGTGCTGGTAATGCAGCTCAAATCGCTGAACGTGTAACTCAAATCCGTGCTCAAATTGAAGAATCTACTTCAGAATACGACAAAGAAAAACTTCAAGAACGCGTTGCTAAATTGGCAGGCGGTGTTGCTGTAATCAAAATCGGCGCTGCAACTGAAGTTGAAATGAAAGAGAAGAAAGATCGCGTTGACGATGCACTTCATGCAACTCGTGCTGCAGTTGAAGAAGGTGTTGTAGCAGGTGGTGGTGTTGCACTTGTACGTGCTGCAAAAGCACTTGAAGGTGTGTCTGGTGCTAACGATGACCAAAATGTTGGTATCAACATTTTACGTCGTGCAATTGAAGCACCGCTTCGTCAAATCGTTGCGAACTCTGGTGATGAGCCATCAGTTGTAATCAATGCTGTGAAAAACGGTGAAGGTAACTTCGGTTATAACGCTGCAACTTCAGAGTATGGCGATATGTTAGAAATGGGTATTCTTGACCCAGCGAAAGTAACACGTTCTGCGCTTGAGCATGCTGCATCTGTTGCGGGCTTAATGCTTACAACTGAATGTATGATTACTGAAATCCCAGAAGACAAACCTGCTATGCCTGATATGGGCGGTATGGGTGGCATGGGCGGTATGATGTAAGCTAATTACTACTAAATAAAAAACCCTGCATTTTGCAGGGTTTTTTTTGTGATGTATGTTGTAATTTTGTGTTAATCTGAATAATATGAGGTAAATTAATATAAAACATGTGATCATTTTTATTCTTTATATTGAGAATAAGAAATTGTTATTGATTTGTATGATTTATATATTGGAATATTTAAAATTTTAATTTATGATTTTATCAATATGTTCTTTATAAGAATAGCAATGATAAATCAAGACGGTAAGCGAATAAAATGTATGAATAAACATTCAAAAGTATTCGATCCCAATTGTGAAAAAATTCTCGTGAGTAAAAAAGAGTTACAGATGCTTTATAAGACAATACGTGACTATGAAGAGAGAATGAATTTATACGAGCTTGAAAATAAAAAATATTTAAAATTGTTGAATAAGGATAGTTCTATCTCTGAATGAATTGGTCAATTAAATCTTTAATGATTTGTTTTTGACTCGCATTCAATGTCCGAAATTTTAAAAAATAATCAAGTTCTGATTGATCATTTGACTCAAGATTGGATGATCCTAATGTGTTGTCGCCAAAGCGTAACCACTGGCTAGTGACATTGAGCCAAATAGAAAGAATAGCCAGTTTATCTTGATTTGGAATCGCTTTACCTAATAACCAATTATTTGCCGATTGTACTGAAACAGGAGCGCCATCATATCTATGATTAAACTCTTTTGACAAATAAGTTGGGCTAATAGGGTGATTTGAATCTATTAGTGCCTGTTTCAAGCGTTCACTAAAAGCTAACTTTTCTTGTAGATTACTCATATTTCATTGATTCTGCTTACAATAATTAAGGACTCTCAAATGTAACAGAATGTCGATAATAGTTCGGTAAATTTTAAATGTTGATTGTAGGAAATAGCCAAATAAATAACAATCATTTTTCGTTTAATTATTGATAAATAAGAGTAATTTTTTGTAAGGAGGATAAACGATACGTGTTTACGAGCAATCAAATATTGATTGATTAAAGAGTAAAAGTTAAAGGAAATATAATTCTTTAGTATTAATTGTATTATATAAAAATATAAAAAAAACAATAAATTATAGTATTTTTTGTATAAAAAAAAGAATTGAAGTATTTTTTATTTAAAAATAAATCAAATTTTGATTGATATTAATGTTTCATTTTGTATATTATTGCCACAGAACCGCAGGGGCGGTTGGCTATGAATTGCGGATTCTCCAGACGATAAGTACGCATTCGTAAAAGTTTCGCTGGTAAACATCATCCTAGGGTCTACCAGTCTTTTTATAAAAATTGAAGGAATTTGTATGAAATTTCAGAAAACACTTCTAGCAGCAAGCTTGGCAGTAGTAGCAGCTTCAACAGTTAATGCAGCAGTAGTAACACAAGAGGCAAAACCTGTACAAGTAACTGAAAATTTGGTTAATTTAAATCAGATCTATGGTGGTAATGGTGTGAACCAGTTAGGCCAAGTAGAAGCTCCTGTGCATGGTATTCATGCAACTAATACACCTAACTTAGATTTTGATATTGATTTTTTGCCTGAAATTGGAATTTTAAACAACGGTACTCATGATTACGGAATTGATTTAGGCACTCGTGATGTTAACCAAGTTGCTCAACCAGGTTCTGATGTTAAGTATGATGTTTTCAAATATAAAACTTTAGATGGTACAACTGTATACCAGTTTGAGAACCCATTAACAGGAGCGAAAATTCCTGGAACTTATGTAGCTGATGCTTCTGGTAACTTAGCTGCATATTCAGGTTCATCGCCAATCGATGTTAATACTCTAGCAAAAGGTGGTCAGATTTCTGGGCTTACTGGTAGTACTTTAACAACTGGTTATGAACATCGCCAAGTGAATGGTGAACATGTAATTTATGGTTATCAAGGTGGTACTTCTGTTAATGCTGGCTCAGTAGAAGGGACAATTGTTGCTCCTGAAGGTTCTTCTACAGAAGAATATTTACAAGGTACTTTAGGTCAACAACAAGTAGCTTCTGATGATATTCGTTATGTTCAAACTGGTATTTTAGCAAATACTGGTACTGGTCCTGTCACAGATCCATCAAAAAATATTTATGGCTTAAGTGCACGTGATAATGCAAATGTAACAATGTTAACTGGTAATGGTATTGCTTTAGCTGATCTTTCTAATAAAGGAACTCTACAAACTGACGGAAGTGTTGCAAGTTCAGTATTAGTTAAATCACAAGTAAGCGGTACTCAAAAAACTCGTGAATATGAGGTAGATGGTAAGCGTGTTCTTGAAGTTTATAACAACGATGAAGGTCGTGAATTAGCTTCGACTTATTACGAAATTACAGGTAATGGTACTGGCTTAGTTGAATGGACTGGTACAACCCCTGTTGCCGGTACCCATATTAAAACTGGTACTGCACAGTATGATGCAGGTACATTTGAAATTTCAAAAGTACATAATACAGTTACTAATAAAAATGTAACTTATAGCGAATCAGTTTCTACAACGGATCAAACTCGTGTACAAGCTGGTATTACGACCCCGGGTTCCGCTACAACAAACGTTGACACAACTTTTGACAAAACTGCACCGCAAATTAAAGTTGAGCAAGCTGTTTCAACAGGTGTAATTGGTAAAAATGCAGACGGTTCTAATAAATATGGTACTGAAGTTGTAAAAACAGATGCTAACGGTACTCAAAAAACAGAAATTACGGCAGGTGGTATTAATACAACTGGCGTAATCAATGCTGCTGACTATCAAATCGGTGGTGTAAGTATTGTTGAAGGTATCAAATCATCAGTTGATACAGCTGTTGCTGGTGCTACAGAAGCAATCGATGCAAAAGTTGCTGAAGTAGACACTAAAATTGTTGAAGTTGACGCTCGTTTAACTCAGTTCAACACTACTGCAGCTAACTTAAATTCACGTGTAGATCAGTTGAATTCACGTGTTGATGACGTAGAAAAAACTGCTTACCGTGGTGTGGCAATTGCATTAGCTGCTCAACAACAAATTCCTAACATCGGTGCAGGTCAATTCGCAGTATTTGGTGGTGTAGGTCACTATGAAGGTGAGTCTGCTGGTGCTCTAGGTGTTGCAAGCGTATTTGCTGATGGCCGTACTTCTCTAAGTGCTGCTCTTGGTTTCGCTGGCGGTAGCGAAGTTGGTGGTCGTGTAGGTCTTTCTTATGTATTTGGCGGAAAATAATTAACCCGTTGATACATTTGGATTAAACAAAAAATCCCCGCTTTTGCGGGGATTTTTTATGATTAATATATGACTACAAATGTTAAATAAAACGCTAATCAAGCTTTTTAGTGAGCTGTAAATTTAATTCAGGCATTTCTAGTTTTTCACCTTTATCACTACGAAGCTCAATAAAGTTTTCACCTACAAAATAAATTCGATTGTCACCCTCAGCATCAAGTTGAATCATTCCAGGTTGATCTGGCAAGAACTTAAAACTGCCTTTCACTTTATTTTCAGTGTTCGCAGGTTTACCTAAAAACTCTTGGCTAAGCTCATAGCTCTTATCAAGTTTGAGTTCAAGTTCAGTTTCAATCCCTTTGCAATCATGGCAAGGTAGAATCCCTTTATACTCACCTGCCCAATCAAGTGCATTTTCGGTGTTATCACCTGTGGCAATCGGACTTTCTGAGGCAGCGTCTGTATTAGCAATGACATTATTATCTGGTGGTATAGCGGTTTCAGATTCATTGCTGGTCTTTGAACATGCCGTTAGGGTTGCACTGACCATACAGAGAGCGAGGATTAGTTTTTTCATGAGATTTATACACCGTACGTACCCAATATAATGCTAAGCGTGGCTTTTATTGCTCAAGAAAAATAGCCTATTCTTGTTAACAATTGTGTGTTTGGTTAATACATCAAAACAGACATTTGATTTTTAAAAATTCGTAAATAGTGAAATATTGGTGATTTACCTAAAAGTGAACGCTAAAGGACATTTATATATTAATTGGTGAATAACTAAACAATATAGGCTTTTATAATTATTTTGCGTTGTTAAACTCTGCGGCATAGAAAAAACTGTCGGTGCAAATTGTGTTTGAAAAAACAGCGGAAAAAAGTCTGAACTTATTGGGGTGGCAAATTGATAACCATTGGGATTTAAATATCGACCAATGTGTCATGATTGCAGCGCCACATACTAGTAATTGGGATGCACTTTATGCACGCCTTGCGCTGAAAGCTTTAGGGGTAAATGTTCGTATCACGATTAAAGACAGTTATATGAAATTTCCGTTTGGGCCTTTTGTACGTGCCATGGGCGGGATTGGTATTAATCGTCGTCCAAAACAAGATGGTGAAGCACGTCAAAGTATGGTTGAGCTGATGGCTGACTTATTTAAGCATCATCCGAAATTAGTCATGTTGGTAACGCCTGAAGGGACGCGCGCTAAACAAGAGAAGTGGAAAACCGGTTTTTATCATGTTGCCATGCAAGCAGGTGTGCCGATTGCTTTAGCCTATATGGACTATGCGCAGAAAAAAACGGGTGTGGGTAAAATTGTTTATCCTACAGGCGATTATGAAAAAGATATGGCTGAAATCATGGATTTTTACGCGCAAATACATGCCAAATTTCCTGAAAAATTCAGTGTCGATACACGCTATCATTAATCTAACAATCCAATAAAAAAGGACAGCATCGGCTGTCCTTTTTACGTTTAGATGATTTTTTTAGACTTTTATATTGAATTTAATCATGAAAATCGGGATGGATACCGCCCAGATTTTGACATGCCGCCTTATAAATAATGTATTGCTGATCAACCACATCGATGAGCGGGATACGAAATAACTTTTCGCCTTGCTTATAGCTATCGATATAAGACACGACTTTTTGTTTGCTTGATGCTAGTTTTTCTTCGTGAAAACTTGTAATCGAGCTATGAGCCATATGTGAACTTTCAATATTATTGCATTGAAAATGTGAGAGTAGTTTTTCAGCTTTTTTAATTTCGCCGGACGTGCCAAACATACAGCCGCTAAGCAGAGTTACACCTGCAAGCAGGATGAACTTTTTCATGGTTTTATTTTAAGCAAAATTATGAGGTGCAATATTCTATTAATTTTCGTCAAAAAAATTAATCACTTTTTTACCATTTGGCTAATTTTTATTTAAATGTGAACTGTGTCATTGTTACAAGATGTGAATGTCTAACTGAAAAGGCTTTTTGTTAGAACAATTTGGACAAATATCTTTAGGTTTTGAGTCATCAGGTTAAGATACTCATCGTCACCAAGAAGCAGCCTGAAGAGAATAGAAGACCTAATACAATATGTTTAAATTGGCGTTCTGAAGTGCGATAAAAAAGTTTGGCACCAAAAATCACTGGAAAAGCCATAATCACCAAAAGCACGGCTAAATAGGGCAGATGTTCACGATGGATGATCCCTTGTAGCAGATAGCTAATGAGTGTGACGAGCTGAATGGCTAAATTGAAATGTCGCAAAATATAGCGTTGTTCTGCTTTGGGTGTATTTTTCAGCATGAGCCATGCAGAGGGTAATGCACCACAAAAGCCTCCAAGACCACCCAAGATTCCAGCAATATATCCAATACTAGAATCCGCCCATTTCCCTGATTTTTGGATGAATGAAAATTTAGGATTAAAAAATAAAATTGGGCACCAAAACATTAAAAAAGCGCCCAAAACCAATTTAAATGTATCTGGATTAATGCTGTCTAATAAATAGGTACCGAGTGGTACACCTAAAATTCCTGCAATTAAATAGGGATAAATGATTTTTTTATTGATCGGAATGCTTTTACGTTCTGATGATAATGAAATGAAGTGGCTATAAACTGAAGCGCAGACCACCAAGGGTGCGGCTATTTGTGGGGGGAGTATCCAAACCCAAAATGACATTGCGATAAGGGCGAATGCAAACCCTGTTAATCCTTGTATGAATCCCGCAAAGATGGCACCAAGAATAAAAATCAGCCAAGTCATTAAATTACAGCTTTGTAATACGTGGCGCTATTGTAGTGAATTTTTCTATATAAATGTGGCTGACTGAGCAAATGTAGCAAAATTGGATGTCAAATGATGAATAAAACATGAATGTTTAAATACAGCATATGTACACAGACTTCTGATTGAATTCATTTCGATAAGTGAAAATGCTCTTCATCAAAGAGGAGTGCTACACATGCTTAAACAAGTTGCTTTGCTATCTGTGGTTGCAATTACATTTACAGGGTGTGTCGTGGCGCCATTTGATGATGGCCGGTACCAATCGAATCAATATGGCTATGCAAATCAATATGGTTATTCAGGTCAATATGGTGGTTCATACGGACAGCGCTATGACTCAAGTCAGCGTTATGACCGTTCATATGGTCGAGTGAATAGCCCGCATCATCGACCAAACTCACCACGATCGAATTCGAATAACCGTCCAGACGATACTCATAAACCGAATGTGCATAAACCAAATGCGCATAAACCGAATGTACAGAATCCTTCATCTCAGCATCCGTCAAATGTGCATCGTCCAAGCGCAAAGCCTCAGACGCCAGCTAAACCCAATACAAGCAAGCCCCAGCAGCAAAAACCACAGCAACAACGTCCTAAAGTAACGCCCGTGGATAAAGCTAAAACCCCGGGTGGATTTAACAGCCAGCGTCCACTTCGACCACAGGTTTAATGATTTTCAAGTAATAAAAAAGGACGCATTAACGTCCTTTTTTGTGTGCATTTACATTAAGCCTTTTTATATAAGCCTGCACGTACCGTACCTGCTTTGGTTTGTTTGATTTGCTGCCAACAGCTCGGCAGTTTTAACTGAGCAAGATCACGATCAGCTTCGATATAAATTAAACCATTGTCTGCAATGCACGGATCGACCAATTCAGCAAGTTCTTGCCATAAATCAAGACTATATGGTGGATCTAAGAAAATCAGATCAAATTGGTCTTTCAAGTTAGGAATGGCTTGTTGTGCCGTCATGTTTTTGAGTTGCGCACGTTGTTTGCTAACTCTTAAAAGTTCTAAATTGTCCATGAGAAACTTCGCTTGGGTGCGATCAGGTTCAATTAAAACGGCTTCTGCTGCGCCACGTGAGAGTGCTTCAAACGACAAAGCACCTGAACCTGTACACAGGTCGAGAACTTTGGCATTTTGAACATCCCACATGAGCCAGTTAAATAATGTCTCGCGCACACGGTCAGGTGTAGGACGTAAACCATCAATATTGGCAAAAGGCAGTTGACGGCGTTTCCATTCACCCCCAATGATTCTTAATTGATTTTTCATGAATTATTCCTCACCGGTTGCATGTGCGGCACTGGCAGCACGAGGTGTTGTATTTGCACTATTCGGTTGTTGAGTTGCACTATTGTTCTGCTGTGCAGTTGGGCTTGCATTTGGGTCGGCTGATAAAATATTCGAGCCGCTTGGTAACTCACTCGGTTTTAGACCCGCAGTCATGAGACCACCGCTAATTTGATGGCTAGCAGGACGAATTGGATTCTTTTTACGTGTTAATAACCAGTAGTCAAACATCGGTTTCGCAATTTGAGCAGCAGAACCACCGTGACGACCATTTTCCCAAACGACGGCAATGGCAATTTCAGGTTTTTCCGCAGGGGCAAAACCAACAAATAAACCATGGTCAAGCTGACGCTCTGTCAATAAGGACTCGTTATAGCGTTTACCTTGAGCAATACTTTTAACCTGTGCAGTCCCTGTTTTACCTGCGATTTGATACATTGGGGTACGAATACCACGACCTGTCCCTGTTTGAACCACATCAATCATGGCATCACGCATTTTGATCCAATCATCTGGCTTACCATTAAATTGAATGCGACCATTCGGGGCGTTATGGACTTTATGAACCTTAGCGCCTTTACTTTCACGCAAAACGTGAGGTGTAACATGTGAGCCTTGATTGGCGGTAATAGCAGTCGCCATCGCCAGTTGTAATGGTGTTGCAGTAAATGCACCCTGACCAATACTGACGGAAATCGTTTCACCTTTAAGCCAGTTGGACTTCCGTGTGCGGAGCTTCCATTCAGGATTTGGATATAGCCCCGTACTTTCACTTGGTAAATCTACACCGGTTTTTTCACCGAAGCCAAACTGACGCATCCAAGTATTCATTTTTTCAATGCCCATACGATAGGACAAGACATAGAAATAGGTATCGCAGGAAATGACTTGAGCTTTGTGTAAATTAACTGAGCCATGACCAGTTTTTTTGTGGTCACGGAAACGATGGCTGTCACCCGGAAGCGTGAAATAGCCCGGATCGGAAATGGCTGTACTCCAATCCACTAGACCATAATGAATACCACCTAGACCAAACATTGGCTTAATCGTTGAACCCGGTGGATAAGCCCCTTGCACAGCACGGTTATATAATGGCTGATCGAGGCTATCACGCAGTTCAGAATAATCTTTACTGCTAATCCCGGTAACAAATAAGTTTGGGTTAAAACTAGGACTAGAAACGAGAGCAAGAATTTCCCCAGTACGTGGGTCAATCGCCACAATTGCACCACGTCGGTCTGCAAGCTGCTCTGAAGCGACCATTTGCAGTCCATAATCTAGGGATAAATATAAGTCATTACCACGAATTGGATCTTTACGACCTAGATGACGTAACACATTACCAAAGGCATCGGCTTCAACCGACTCATTCCCCGGCATACCGTGTAAAAGTTCTTCGTATGATTTTTCAACGCCAATTTTACCGATCAGGTTTGAGCCAGCGTATAAATCTTTATCAATCGTTTTTAGTTCTTTGTCATTAATACGACCTACGTAGCCAATCACATGGGCAAACAGTTCACCATGTGGATAGTAGCGAGTCATTTGGGTCTCTATATTGACACCCGGGAATTGATATTTCACCTCACTAAAACGGGCGATATCATTTTCATTTAAATTCAGTTTAATCGAAACGCGTTCAGTCTTTTTAGAGGTTTTAATCCGACTTTTGAAACGTTCGATGTCTTCATCAGTCAGTTCTAACAGAGGCGTTAGGCGCTCTACCGTATCATCAATGTCTTTAACATCCGCACGGCTCATGGTTGCTGAGAAAACCGGATAATTATCGGCTAATAACACACCATTACGGTCATAGATATAACCACGAGAAGGTGCAAGCGGTTGCAATCGAATCCGGTTTTGATCGGCAGCAGTCGAAAAGGTCTCATAACTTTTGATTTGCAAATATGCATATCGTGCCACAAGCAACAGCATAAAGAAGGAGACAATCCCTATCGAAATCACCACGCGATTACGATAAATCCGCTTTTCTTGCTGGACATTTTTTAAAGGATAATGCTGCTTCATACGCGATCGACTTAAAGACTGAGAGCTAAAATAACGGAAGAGGCATATTCTAGCGCAACTGACATTTTTTTGATAAATAAAAAAGACTCTGCTGTGATTGCAGTCTATCTTAAAGTGAAAGAGGACTCCACCCGACAGTCAGGGTGGAGGTGAATTTCACGGTTTTAACCTTGTTGGTTTTGAATGTATTTTTTAATAATGTCCAAAGGCGCACCACCACACGACCCTGCAAAATATGAGCGTGACCACAAAATAGGCTTTGCATAGCTACCACGTAAATCTAAAAATTCATTCCGCATTCTTCTACTTGTTACTGATTTTAGATTATTCACCAACTTACTCAGTTGAACTGTTGGTGGGTATTGGATAAGCATGTGAATATGATCAGCCTCACCATTACATTCCTTTAATTCCGCATCAAAATCTTTACATATTTCAGATACACACTCATTAAAATATTTGTGATGTGATTCACCTAAAATCTTTTTTCTGTACTTAGTGATAAATACTAAATGTACATGTAAATTAAAGGCTGAATGTCGGTTTTTGTATATTTCTGTCATTGTTAAATGGCTTATTCGGTGATAATATATCACATATTACCACATACACACTCATTTATGAAAATCAACAAGGCGTACAAATTTAGGCTTGAGCCTAATGCAGAACAGGAACTTGTTTTAAACAAGTTGCTTGGCTCTGCACGTTTTGTTTGGAATCAAATCCTAGCCATTTCATTTGAAATGCTTGCTAAAAATGAACGCATTAATAAAATTAATTTGGTTAATAAAATCCCTGAACTACGCAAAAAGCCTGAGTGTGCTTTTTTAGAAAACAGTTCAAATGGTGTTTCACTTCAACAAAAAGTTCGGGATCTTGGTGATGCTTGGGGTAAATTCTTTGATAAAAAAGAACAAGCCAAGTTAAAACAAAAGCCTTTTAAGCCTAAAAAACCAAAATTCTTTAAATTAGCTGATGGTAGTGAAGTTCAACTTAGACCACTTATGCCACGATTTAAGAAGAAATCAGATGGTTATGATTCAATTCGTATTGTTCAATTTAATCGATATTGTTGGGTTAAAGGCAACCAAGTAAAATTACCTAATGATATTGGTGTTGTGAAATTCAGAAAATCACAAGATATTTCAGGTGAGATTAAAAACGTCACAATCTCAAAGCATGTCGGTAAGTGGTATATTTCTTTTGGTGTTGAGAACACAATAGAACATCCCATCCACCCATCAAAATCAGCCATTGGTGTTGATCTTGGCATCAAAAAATTGGTGACAACCTCAACAGGTCAGGTATTCGACCCGATCAATAGCTTTAAAGCCAATCAAGTGAAGTTGGCTAGACTTCAACGCAAATTGAAGAAGAAAACTAAATTCAGTGAAAATTGGAAAAAACTTAACTCAAAGATCAATAAATTACACCATCATATCGCCAATATTCGACATGACTACTTGCACAAAGTCACGACAACTCTCAGCAAAAACCACGCAATGATCGTAGTTGAGGACTTAAAAGTAGCCAATATGTCGAAGTCAGCAAGCGGAACAATTGAGAAAAAAGGAAAGAATGTGAAAGCCAAATCAGGCTTAAACAAATCAATCCTAGATCAAGGTTGGTCAATGCTTGTGGGTATGTTGGATTACAAGCAACAATGGCGAGGTGGTTTACTCGTTAAAGTTGACCCCAAATATACAAGTCAGACTTGTAGCTCATGCGGTCATGTTGCAAAAGAAAACAGGCTCACTCAGGCAAACTTTAGCTGTTTTGAGTGTGGCTTTAGCGAGAATGCGGATATAAACGCTTCTCGTAACATTTTGGCGGTGGGACACACCGTTTTGTCTGTGGAGGGAAGATGCGGTAAAGGTCGCCCTTTGAAGCAGAAAGCAAGCGAAATCCGCAAGGAAGTCACCTAAAAGCTTTTGCTTTTAGAATCCCCCACTTGAGCTAGTCGAAAGTGGTGGGAGTATGTCAAATTTTGACTTTGCAGACATGAAAAATATGGGGCTTTGTGTATAACAGTTCATATTATTCTGCTAAAGTCGAAACGTATAAAAAAGGAATATTCCAAAAAATAATACTAAGGAAGTTTGTGAAAACAATGAATAAATTATATCCATTGCTTGCATTTATGATGCTCGGAAGCATCGCACATGCCAATGACAATTCATTTTTACCTGAGGCAAAGTTAACAAGTAAGGGTTATCAACCATGGAATGTTGGAGCAGGTTTTACTCAAAAAATTATTCACGTGAATGGTGAGTGGGTAAACCCATATGGCATTGCCTATGCAAAAGCTGGTGTTTTCTTGAACGATGATAAAACACCTGGTGGGCAAGTCGGCTTTCGTTACCCAGTTCATTTCACTGGCAAAGATAAAAATGGTTATTATATCGGAGCTTATGCGGGTCACATCGACTCTAAGAAAGTAGATGGTGAAGATGAAGCGCGTTTAGGTGGTGGTATCGATCTTGCTTATGTGATGTTGAGTGCCGAGCGTATTAGTACGTTTAGTGTAGGCTTGGGGGCGGGTGAAAAATTAGAAGACAAATCAGGTAATGTGATTGTGGAAACCGAACCGAGACTACAAATCTCATATACTTTAAGTTTTGGTTTGTAGTGAAAATAATCAACTTTATTTTATAACCGCACTCACTGAATAAAATTAAATATGGAAGTTATGCATGCTTGAGTACGTTAACGAATTGTGGCAAACCTTTTTGCAACGTCCCGATTTTTGGGCTGTGCTGAGTATTATCCCCGTTACCGCATTCGTTACCTGGGCACACGTTTGGATGGCACTGAAAATGGTGTTTTACCCGATTACTTTCTGGGGATTCCATTTAGGTCGATTACCCGTGGGATGGCAGGGGATTGTGCCAAGAAAAGCTGGACGTATTTCTGGCATTATTACGGATAATACATTGTCTAAATTGGGTTCCTTGCGTGAGTTTTTGGAAGCAATGGATCCTGAGGACATGGCGCGCATCATTGGTGAACAAGTTGGCTTTGAGCTTGAACATTTGATTGATGAAGTCATGCTAGACCGAAATGCGGTGCTTTGGGAAAACCTACCGTATTCGATTAAACGTCGTATTTATACCCAAGCACACAAACAGCTGCCAAATACCTTAAAAGAACTCGTGACCGAACTGACCATGAACGTAGAGTCACTTGTTGATATGCGTGAAATGGTGGTGAGCCAAATGGAAGCGGATCGTCTCTTGATGGTACGTATGTTCCTTAAAGTTGGCCAAAAAGAAATCAACTTTATTTGGCATATCAGTGCCTTGATTGGGATGTTCTTTGGTATCTTCCAAATGGTTGTTTGGTTTGTGGTGCCTTGGCATTGGACGGTTCCATTTTGGGCAGCAATCTGGGGCTTTTTGACCAACTGGATTGCCATCTGGATGGTATTTAATCCCATTGAGCCGCACCCCGTTAAGTATTTACAATTGTTTGAATTAACTAAAGATCGTAAATTCCCTTGGATTAAACCTGTGATTCCACGTATTGGAACGTACAATGTTCAAGGCGCGTTTATGAAACGCCAAGAAGAAGTTTCAGATGTATTCGCAAGTGTAGTCACAGAAGACCTAATTACGTTAAAATCTATCATGACCGAAATGATGTATGGCGGGAAGAAAGATAAGACCCGTCGCATTGTGAAACGTCATATTAATGAAATTATGGAATCTCCACTGGTTCGTACCTCATTACAGTTGTCTTTAGGTCCAAAAGAGTACGCAAAACTCAAGACAGACTTGATCGATCGCTCAATTGAAATTACGATGGTGCCTGTATGCGACCCTGCGTTTAATGCGAGCCGTGCACAGAAAATCTTTCAAATGTTTAGAGACCGTATTCGTGAGCTAACACCGAAAGAATTTCAAAATCTATTACGTCCTGCATTTCAGGAAGACGAATGGATTTTAATTGTCTTGGGTGGTGTAACCGGTTTTATCGCGGGTACAATACATTTGTTTGTGGCTTTCTTATAATTAGATGCTGGAAGATGATCTGAATCTTGGGTTTAGATCACTACATAGCGTCATATACAATGTTTAAAATGAGGATGTTTTTTTATGCGCATTATATTACTCGGACCACCTGGAGCAGGTAAAGGGACACAAGCTCAGTTGATCTGTAAGCGCTACGATATCCCACAAATTTCAACCGGTGATATGCTCCGTGCTGCGATTCGTGAAGGTACTGAATTAGGTCTACAAGCTAAAAGCGTCATGGATAATGGCGGCCTTGTATCTGATGAGCTTATTATTGGTCTTGTAAAAGAACGCATTGCTCAACCTGACTGTGTCAACGGCTGCATTTTTGACGGTTTCCCGCGTACGATTCCACAAGCTGAAGCGCTTGAAAACGAAGGGATCAGCATCGATCATGTAATTGAAATCGATGTACCTGACGAAGAAATCGTTCAACGTTTATCTGGTCGTCGTCAACACCCTGCATCTGGTCGTGTATATCACACCGTTTACAACCCACCAAAAGTGGAAGGTAAAGATGACGAAACTGGTGAAGACCTTGTTCAACGTCCGGATGACCAAGAAGCAACAATTCGTAAGCGTTTAGGTTCTTACCACGCTGAAACTGAGCAATTGGTTGGTTTCTACCAAGGTCGTGCAGCTTCTGGCGAAAACGCACCGACTTATGACAAATTAAATGGTCTTCGTCCAATCGATCAAGTTCAAACTGATTTGTTCGCGATTTTAGATCAGTCTAAATAATTCAACTTTTTTGAATTTTTGACAATCAAAGAGTCCTACTGCATAGTGGGGCTCTTTTTTTATGTGGCTTTTAGGGCGAATCTGTTATGAAATTTGCTTTGGTTATAATGGTCATCATCGCTGTGGCGGTGTTATTGGGCTTATTATTTGTCAGCTTTAAAATGTTGCGTAAGGTGCAAGTGGAAGAAGCAGAGCAAGCTAAACTGAACCCGAAGCAATATCGCTTACATCCAAAGCTGCAGCAAGAGCTTAATAAAAAACACAAAAAACAAGATAAAAATTAAGCATCGACTCGATCAATTGATTCTTACAAATTTCATCAACTCCCAAATTGAAGAGATTAATCCTCAATTTGGGTGGTTTTAATCGGTCTTAATGCGCCAAAGTCAAAACGGTCAGGCCAATTACATACATCAGACACGATACATTCATCACATTTGGGTTTGCGGGCAATGCAGCAATAGCGTCCATGTAAAATCAGCCAATGATGTGAATCAACAATAAACTCTTTGGGGATGACTTTGACGAGTCGGTGTTCGACTTCCAAAACATTTTTGCCGACAGCCAATCCTGTACGATTACCTAAACGAAAAATATGCGTATCGACTGCCATGGTCGGTTGTCCAAAAGCAGTATTCAGCACCACATTTGCAGTTTTACGACCGACACCGGGTAAGGCTTCCAAATCTGCACGATTATTCGGAACGATGCTGTTGTGCTTCTCAATGAGAATCTTGCAGGCTTTAATGACATTTTCCGCTTTTGAGTTATACAGGCCAATGGTCTTGATATATTCCTTCAGTCCGTCAACACCTAACGCATAAATAGCTTCAGGAGTATTTGCTACTGGAAAAAGCTTGTCTGTGGCTTTGTTGACACTGACATCTGTGGCCTGAGCAGATAGGGTAACAGCCACTAAAAGTTCAAATGGACTACTATAATTGAGTTCAGTTTTCGGGTTGGGGCGTTGCTCACGTAAGCGTTCAAAAAAAGTTTGAATTTGCTTCTTAGTCATGTTTTTAACCGCCATGATTAAGCCCCTTGCAGTTGTGTTAATTGTTGCGTGAGCGTATGGAGTAACTCACGTTTTTTTGCATCGTCTCGAACACTCAGTTGTTTTTCTAATTTCTTAATTTGTGTACGAATTTTTGCAAGTTCAATGGTGGTTTTTGCATCGAGTTGAACGACTGGCGTAGCAGGTTTTTCCACGACTTCAATGACCGGTACTGAGTCTGTCTGGGTCGAAAATTGGGCAAAAAGTTCCGTGTCAATTTCAGCACGTACGACTGGGCCTTTACGATGAATTCTGCGCTTTTCCTCACGTTGAATATGTGCATAGTAGCGGCGACGTAAATCATTCTGTTCTGCGATTCGAGCGGCTTCAGATGGCACTTGATCAAGCTCTTCGACAAGGTCGATACAATCCACTGGACAAGGTGGAATGCAGAGTTCGCAGCCCGTACATAAATCCGTCAAGACGGTATGCATCAATTTGCCTGAGCCAATAATGGCATCAACAGGGCAGGCACTAATACATTTGGTACAACCAATACATTCATCCTCACGAATCACAGCTTTAACCCGTTGCGGGCGTCCATCACTTTGGATTGGCCAAACGCTGGCTTCTGCTGTTAAGTGTGGACGATTTAATAACGCTGCTAGTGAATCTGCCACAGGTTGACCACCGGGTATACATTTATTGGCTTCTTCTCCTTCACTGATGGCTTTGGCATAGGGTAAGCAGCCGTCTCGGTGTCCACAAAGTCCACATTGAGTTTGTGGCAATAGGGCATCAATTTGTTGGATGAGGGAAATTTCAGAAGTCATGGGTAGTCGCGAGTACAAATGAAGGCAGAGAAAAACCAAAGAGGACGTTGAATTCTAGCATGTTTCAGTATGAATTGCTGTGCGCAAAAATGGGTCTATAGATGCATCATAAATGAGCAAAATAATTCATTAAAATATTCCTAAAAGTAATAATATTTATAACTAAAATATCTGAGTAATCAATTTAAATCGCTGTTCTTTAAAGAATTTAAAGATTTTTTAAAAAAACTATTGCTGATTAGTTACAAAAGATATTTAATATTTTGCGCCAAAATATATCTTTGATCAAAATTGTGATCAATTTTGATCCATACATCTGCTGAGGATTAAGTGTTGAAATATAACAGCCTTAACGACTTCCTAGACTACGTTAAAACACGTGATGAACATCAACCTGAATTTCTTCAAGCTGTTGAAGAAGTGATGACGAGCCTTTGGCCATTCATCGAAAAGAACCCACAATATGCTGACTACGGTTTGCTAGAACGTCTTGTTGAGCCTGAGCGTGCAATTCAGTTCCGTGTTTCATGGGTAGATGACAAAGGTCAAACTCAAGTTAACCGTGCTTTCCGTGTTCAATACAACTCAGCAATTGGTCCATTCAAAGGTGGTATGCGTTTCCACCCATCAGTGAACCTTTCAATTCTTAAATTCTTAGGTTTTGAACAAACTTTCAAAAATGCTTTAACTACACTTCCTATGGGTGGTGGTAAAGGTGGTTCAGATTTTGACCCTAAAGGTAAATCTGAAGGCGAAATCATGCGTTTCTGCCAAGCATTAATGATCGAATTATACCGTCATCTTGGTTCTAACACTGACATCCCTGCGGGTGACATCGGTGTAGGTGGCCGTGAAGTTGGCTACATGGCTGGTATGATGAAAAAATTAAGCAATGACACAGCATGTGTGTTCACTGGTAAAGGTTTAACTTTCGGTGGTTCACTTGCGCGTCCTGAAGCAACTGGTTACGGTACTGTGTATTTCGCTGAGGAAATGCTAAAAACTCGTGGCGATAGCTTTAAAGATAAAGTTGTAACGATTTCGGGTTCTGGTAACGTTGCACAATACGCTGCTGAAAAAGCAATGTACTTAGGTGCGAAAGTGGTTTCACTTTCTGACTCAGCTGGTACTGTATACGTGAAAGACGGTTTCACAACTGAACTTCTTGCTGAAGTAATGGAATTGAAAAACGTTAAGCGTGGCCGTATTTCTGAATTTGCATCTAAGCACGGTTTTGAATATTTAGAAGGTCAACGCCCTTGGTCAATCAAATGTGATATCGCGCTGCCATGTGCAACTCAAAATGAATTAGATGAAGCTGATGCTGAAGCTCTTCTTGCTAATGGCGTAATCTGTGTTGCTGAAGGCGCAAACATGCCATCTACTTTGGCTGCAGTTGAGAAATTCGTTGAAGCGAAAATTCTTTATGCACCAGGTAAAGCATCTAATGCGGGTGGTGTTGCAACTTCTGGTCTTGAAATGTCTCAAAACGCAATTCGTTTGGGTTGGACTTTCGAAGAAGTTGACGAGCGTCTACACGCGATCATGAAAGAAATTCACCGCAACTGCGTGAAATACGGTACTGAAGAAGATGGTACTGTGAACTATGTAAACGGTGCGAACATTGCAGGCTTCGTAAAAGTTGCTGACGCAATGCTTGCTCAAGGCGTTTACTAAGTTCTCCGTAAGTTGAACTGAAAACCGAGGCTCAAGCCTCGGTTTTTTTATGGCTTAATGGTTTGGAATATATTGGATTGTTAATTAGTGCTCATCAGGGTAAGTTGGATTTCGCTATCCATAACACTGAAGTGAAAATTTAAGGGTTGGTCGAGCAAACGTTTAAAAATGAAGCCCTGACCGATGTAACTGTGTGCTGAACTTCAGTGTACTCCCTACATCTCCTATAAAACGCAAAGTATGCTTTTCTACATCATAATTGTGGCCAATGTAATTACGGCCACTAAGAATGTCATACTGCCATCGTTAATTTGAGTGTGGTTTGGGGGGAGCGTTATTCTTTACGAGACCCGATTCTTTTGAGTTAATTGTTCTGCTTCAAAATCGCGTCAATGGGTAATTCGCTGTATGCTTAAAAAATATAGGTCTGTTGATTGCGATTCTTCAGGATGAATTCAGGCAGGGCATTTTGCTTTTGTAGTAGCTTTAAATTTACATCGCTAAAGCATTGGCTGAACAGTACATCGTGATTTGAAAACTTTGCACGGCTGATTAGCGTTTGCAGTCGTGAAGATAAAAAAACCGAGGCGATGACCTCGGCTTTTTATCGGCTGTAACTTACAAGGTACCTTTTACAGCTTCACGTTCGACTGACATATCAAAAATATAGGCATATTTTGATTGATCAGCAGCAGGGTTTTTACGTTCAAAACGTTTTACGCGAATAATTTGGCGTTCTGCAGGAGTGTGCTTAAAGCCTTCAATTTGATCGTAAAATAAGGTCCAGTCTTTATCAACTTGTGTTTTTAGGCCTTTTTCATCGTACTTCACTTCACGCACTTGCAAACAAGTTTGTGGAGCAACGCCTGTACATTGTTTAGTTTCAGGGCTGACTTCTAGGAAAATCGTTTCGCCTTGTGAGTTGTACTGAGTTTCAGGTGTTAATTTTCCAGTGAAAACCAGTTTTTCACCTGTTGCAGAGATAATGGTTAACGTTGGATTTTGTGGATCTGTAGTATTTAAAACAAAAGGTGTTTTACGGTCACTAAAGAGTGAAGATGCAAGTCCTTCTTGTTTCATCGCATTATCAGGACACGCCATCATGGTAGATGCAATGTTGCCTGTTACAAGTGTATTGTGTTCCACTTTCCATTGGGTTGACATGCTATTACAGCTGGTTGAAATACCCAAAGTGCCATTTTCTAGAAAATTTAAAACTAAAGGTTTTGGTGCATTTTCAGTGGTGGTGCTCCATTGATATGAAGCTAAAGTTTTATCAGCATTTTGTTGTTTTAATACGCTCACGGCTAAATCTCCAGCTTTTTGGATATCGCTTGATTGACATGCTGCAAGGGCTAAAGGGAAGAGGGCGATCGCTAAATATTTTAATTTCATTACGCTAACTGTTCTAAGTGAATTTCAGCCTGTAGCATAACCCATTCATTTTAAAAAAATATGAATACATTCAGCTCAAATAAGTAGCAAAATGTATCCATAAATAATAATTTGTTAACTTATTAATATAAATTATGAATAAGTCAAGCTATCTCGTTTTATTCACGTTTAATCAAAACGATAAATATCCATACCCAGCGAACCCATACTAAAGCTACTGTGAACAATAGAGAAGCGGGGGCCTGCACCCATCGCAAAGAAGATGGGTGCAAAATGTTCAATGGTCGGATGGTTGCGTTGCACAAATGGGATATTTTGCCAATCGAGAACTGCATCAAAATCTTGATGAGTGAGCTTATTGACCACAAAATTACGGAATGTAGACGCCCATTCAGGCACGGCTGCTGCACGTCCATCCCAAGCCAATTCACGTAAGTTATGAGTAATGCTGCCCGATCCAATCAACAAGATTTGCTTGTCACGTAAAGGTGCAAGCGTTTGTCCAATTTTATAGATCTCTTGTGCAGACATGGTCATCGGAAGTGATATTTCAATCACAGGAATGTCAGCATCAGGATACATATGCAATAACGGCATCCAAACGCCATGATCGCGTGGACGGGTGCTGTTGGCATGTGCCAATAACCCTGCATTGGCAAGCAAATGGAGAATTTCTTCTGCGAGCTCTGGGTTACCCGGCGCTGGATAACGAATATCATAAAGTTCCGCAGGGAAGCCACGGAAGTCATGCCAAGTTTCAGGACGGGCACTGGTACTTACTTCTAGTGCGTTACTTTCCCAATGTGCGGACATGATAATAATGGCTTCCGGTTTTGGAAGATTCAGGCTTAAACGTTCCAACGCAGGACCGACTTGCTCAGGATTGATGGCAAGCATAGGTGAGCCATGGGAAATAAATAAACCTGGAAGTGTTTGTAAATTCATCGCGGTCGCCGTTGGTTGTTTAAAGGAATATGATGATCATGCACTAAATTATTCAGCGTAACAATTCGGATAATTTCAACGGTTTGTTTCATTGTTGCAACGCTTGCTTGCTGTTGATGCTGGATGTCCGTTTAGATTAACCCGCACGATGGTAAGGGTGATTATGGTTAATACTCATTGCACGGTATAGCTGTTCGATGAGCATGACACGAACCATTGGGTGTGGCAAAGTTAGTTTAGACAAAGACCAATGCCATGCTGCTGCTTTACGTACCGCCTCAGAATGTCCATCTGGCCCACCAATGGCTAAAACCACATCATTGCCTTCAAGCATCCAACCTTTCATGGTTTCAGCCAGTTTTTCCGTACTGAACTCACGACCACCAACTTCTAAGGCGATTAGTACTTCATTCGATTTCATGGCATTTAAAATGCTGTCACCTTCAATTTGACGGTATTTTAAAATGTCGGCTTCTGAGTCGTTCTTGCCACGTTTAGCCATAGGCAGTTCAATGATTTGCGTTTGAACAAAAGGCTGAATACGTTTGAAATAATCTTCAAAACCCGTCAGAACCCATGCTGGCATTTTTTGACCGATTGTCAGAATACGAATTTTCATACAGCGCCTGAAAGTATACAAAAGAGCATTATAACGGTTCGCTTGCGCTTTGTATGTTCAGACACAATTTGCAATTGAAATCGTGTTCTGCTTGCTGTTTAAATACGCAGCATAAGCAGATTAGATCGAAGATGAAAATTGGAATAATAACAATGAAAAAAACATGGCAGGACGGTACGTTATTTTTGCTCAAGCAAGTAGCAATGCTTTCAATTTTTGCATGGTGTTCATTTGCGGCGAATGCCAACAATATTAGAACCGCTGAACCGGATAATTTAAAAGTCTATTTAGAGCAAATTATTGGTAATGAAGTTGAATATCGTAACTATAAGAACATTCAAGAGTTAAATCGGGTGTCTGCTTGGATTCGTGAGCAGATGCGTTTGTTTGGTGTGAATTGTCGTTTTCAAACCTATACCGTGAACAGCCAACCATACCGTAATGTGGTCTGTCCCTTAAATGCAGGGCATAGCAACCGAGTGATCATTGGCGCGCACTACGATGTATTTGAGGAGCAGCATGGCGCTGATGATAATGCTTCTGGCGTTGCAGGTGTACTCGAAGCTGCTCGGATTCTTTCGGCTGAAAAAGCGCGTTTAAAACAAAATATTGAATTTGTATTTTATACCCTCGAAGAACCGCCATATTTTAGAACAGAGTCGATGGGCAGTTTTATCCATGCAAAATCGGTAGCAAAGGAAAAGGATAAAATTTCAGGTGTGTATATTCTAGAAATGATTGGTTATTTTGATCCCAAAGTCACCCAAGAATATCCTGTTGGGCTGAAGTGGATTTATCCATCACATACGAATTTTATTGCATCGGTGGGGAACATTCAGTCTCGTGACTTAACCTCATCGTATTGTGCGGCGATGGAGTCTTTGAAGCAGTTGCAATGTGAACGCTTGATTTCACCCTCATTTATTCAGGGTGTGGATTTTTCAGATCATATGAATTATTGGCAATTTGATATGCCGGCGATGATGATCACTGATACGGCATTTTATCGTAATAAGCACTATCACACTGAGCAAGATACTATGGATAAATTAAACTTAGATAAAATGGCTCAAGTGATCGATGGTTTGGTGAAAAACATCTTAAATTTGAAATAGCATGTCTTAAAAACATGACATAAAAAACGCAGCCCCGAAAGCCTGTGGACTGCGATAAAAGGTCATCTACCTGGAGATGTAGATGACCATCTTGTTCCAATGATCATCACGCTTTTAGACGTGATTGGAACCAATAAAGAAACATACAGCGCGTATATCTCTTTACTATATATGTGGGATAGAGGGCGATATTTCAAGTAATAGCATGCAAATATTGTAAGACTTTCTTATTGGCTCTTATTGATCTTGATGTCGACTTTGAAATAGTGATCCACAATAACTGTAGCTGTAGCTGTAGCTGTAGCTGTAGCTGTAGTCTTGAGTCTTGAGTCTTGAGTCTTGAGTCTAATAGTTGCGAAGGATTTGAATGAAAAGTTCCGAATATTCAGCACGAAAAAAATGGATATAAAAAAGCCCTGTCGAAACAGGGCTTTTTTTCATTTATTGCGAGTTGCTAGCACTTAGTGACGTGCAGCTTTGCCACCTTCAGTTGCTTTGACAATCGGTGTCTTTGTAAGAGGTTTAGGCATATCAACCAAGGCTAGAGGTAAAATCTCATCAATCGATTTCACTGGTTTAATTTCTAGACCTTCTTTGACATTGTCTGGAATCTCAGCCAAGTCACGAACGTTGTCTTGTGGGATAAAGACAAGCTTGATACCACCACGGTGAGCAGCGAGAAGCTTCTCTTTTAAACCACCAATGCGCATTGCACGGCCACCAAGACTGGTTTCACCTGTCATCGCGATATCTGGACGAATTGCAATGCCTGTAAAAGCTGAAACAAGAGCGGTAGTTAGGGCTAAACCAGCAGATGGACCATCTTTCGGTGTTGCACCTTCTGGTAAATGCACGTGTACATCTGTTTCTTCAAAGCGAATCGCTTCAATACCTAGTTCATCTGCACGGGTACGTACAACGGTCATCGCTGCTGTGATCGATTCTTTCATGACATCGCCAAGAGAACCGGTGGTAATGAACTTGCCTTTACCTTTCACTGCTGCAACTTCAATTGTTAGTAGTTCACCACCAACAGATGTCCAAGCCAAGCCATTTACACGACCCACTTCAGCTTCTTCTTCGGCCATACCGAAGTCGAATTTGTGTGGACCTAAGTAGTCAGGAAGATTTTTCGAATTCACTTCAATTTGAAGATTTTTCGCTTTCTTGCTCACCGCTTCTTTTACCACTTTACGTGCAATTTTAGACACTTCACGTTCTAAGCTACGGACACCAGCTTCACGTGTATAACGTTGTACGATATCGCGAATGGCTTCTTCGTGAACGGTTAATTCTTTCGCACGTAGACCGTTGTTCTTGATGGCTTTTGGAACAAGGTAACGTTCAGCAATATTCACTTTTTCATCTTCGGTATAACCCGGTAGACGAATCACTTCCATACGGTCAAGCAAAGCTTCTGGAATATTCATGCTGTTTGCAGTGCAGATGAACATCACTTCAGAAAGGTCTAGATCAAGATCTAAATAGTGATCATTGAACTTACTGTTTTGTGATGGATCGAGGACTTCAAGCAATGCTGAAGCAGGGTCACCACGGTAGTCTTGCGCCATCTTGTCGATTTCATCGAGTAAGAACAGTGGGTTCTTTACGCCAACTTTTGTCAAAGACTGCACAATTTTACCGGGCATCGCACCGATATATGTACGACGGTGACCACGAATTTCAGCTTCGTCACGCACGCCGCCAAGCGCCATACGGACAAATTCACGACCAGTCGCTTTGGCAACAGATTCACCGAGTGAAGTTTTACCAACACCTGGAGGACCAACTAAGCACAGGATTGGACCACGAAGTTTTTTCACACGTGATTGAACAGCAAGGTATTCCACGATGCGGTCTTTCACGTCGTCTAAACCATAGTGATCGGCATCAAGAATATCTTGAGCTTTCGCAAGGTTAATGCTGACTTTGCTGGCTTTGTTCCAAGGCGTATCTAAAATAACTTCTAGGTAGTTACGCACGACAGCAGCTTCGCTTGAAGCAGGTTGCATCGCTTTTAGCTTGCGGAACTCATTTTCAGCTTTTTTACGTACATGTTCAGGTAAATCGGCTTCAGCTAGACGTTTTTCAATTTCTGCAACGTCATCTTCAGCACCGCCATTCATGTCAGAAAGTTCGCGTTGAATGACCTTCATTTTTTCATTTAAGAAGTATTCACGCTGATTCTTTTCCATTTGGCGTTTTACAGAATCATGTAAGGTTTGCTCAATTTGCTGTTCTTCTGACTGTTGTAATAAGTAGGTCATGAGTTCAGCTAAATGTGCTTCAAATTCATCATGCTCTAAGAATTTTTGTTTGACATCAATATTCAAAGGCACGCGTGTTGCTACGAAGAATAATAATTGCAGTAAATCATCAATTTTATTGGCTGCTGCAATCAATTCACGTGCATTACGCAGTTTTGCTTCTGCATATTGAGCAAATAAGGTACGTAATTCTTCGACACGGTTATTCTGAGTTTCTGAGTCTACAGAAACCGTCATTGGGCTTAATGAATGCTCGGCAGTCAGGTAATCATCGGCATCGATAATTTTTTCTAGCTTGGCACGATATAAGCCTTCAATCAGTACTTTTATACAGTTTTCATCATTCTCATGATTCACAACTTGCACAATCTTCGCGACAGTACCGTATTGATATAAATTGTCGTGATCAATTTCTTCTGTAAGCGAATCTTTTTGTGCAACTACGAATACAAGATTGTCACTGTCACGTGCGACATTGACTGCATTGATCGACTTTTCGCGACCCACAAACAGTGCAATTTGCATGTGAGGATATACAACCACATCTCGTAGCGCTAAAAGCGGTAATACGCTCGGAATTGTAGTTTCCAAGCTTTCTTCATTCATAATAATCTCAGACATGGGCACTCCTAATGAGTGACAACGGTGTTGCCATGTTTTTTATAGTGATGTGTATTTTTTAAATTACAAGGGTCATGCCAATTAAAATGTATAAAAAATGACTAAATATGTGATTTTTAAGTGTAACTCAGCGTCAAAAATATCAAATTAACGTTTGAAACTTAAAGTTTGAGATGGGCTGATAAAGCCATCTAGCGGTTGATCCCATGCTTCTCGGACTAAGGGGTCTTGGATGAGTTGAAAATCGTGACCAAGTCCTAGGCGGTAGGGTATAGAGTGAGCTGTTGCTAATGTTTTATCGTAGAAGCCACCCCCCATGCCAATACGTGTGCCGTACTTGTCGCAAGCGAGCAAGGGCATGATTAAAAGGTCAAGATGAGAAACATGCTTCCCACGACTCGCCATAGGCTCTTTCATGCCGAGTGGGTGATGAGAAAAACGTTTGTTGATGTATTGATGTCGTGAGATTTCAACCCAAACCAGTTGCTGATTCATGTTGCAAATCATGGGTAAATACACTTTTTTTTGATGAGTAAAACAGTAGTGGATGAGCTGTTGAGTGTGAATTTCACCGAATGCATGTAAATACACGCCTATATGCTGACTGCGCTGAAAATGACTGAGTCGGATTAAACGCTGTAGGACCTGTTGTTCAGCTTGTCGTTGGGCCCATAGGTTTAGGCTACGACGCTGCTTGCGGAGTTGTTTGCGAAGGCTGGTGGTGCTCAAAGTCATGATTCATTTCAAAGTAGCACAAAATTCTCAAGGCATTTTAACGTGTTCAAGCTTAAAAGTCCGAAAAAATAGGTTTTATCTTTTCTTGTAAAAGCGTCCTTAAGAAGCGGTCTGCTCAATGAATGTGTATCTATTTTCCCCCCTCTAATCTTGTTTAAGCCAATGATTTCATAGTTTGAATTTTTGGCTTATTTCGATGGATCAGTAGATGTGCATAGGGAAGCGTAAATTTTACTTAAAAAACAGAAATAAGGAATTAAAAAAAGCAGGGCATAACCCTGCAAATAGAGTGAGACAGCCTTTATTTAAGGCAAAAGGATAATAAACCAAGTAAAAAAGATAATTGCTAAAGCAACGAATTGAGCGGCACTCCCCATATCTTTTGCAATTTTAGAAAGTGGATGCTTGTCTAAAGATACGCGGTCGACAACGGCTTCAATGGCAGAATTGAATAACTCAACTATCAAGGCAAATAAGCACACCACTACCATAAGGGCATGTTCAGCACGACTCACATCGAGAAAATAACTGGTAGGAATAAGCACAATATTCATCCAGACAATTTGTCGAAATGCAGCTTCATTTTGATAAGCAGCTTTGAATCCGTCGAGGGAATATTGCGTTGCATTTAAAATTCGTTTAAATCCAGATTTGCCTTTAAACGGGGAAATTTCACTCATAGCACTGTACAGACGTATAGATTTAAAAACTGGCGAAAATATAGCATGCCAAGCTTAAAGTTTTCTTGCATTCAGTTTTTATTTTATTGGGCCTAAAAATTTAAGGGGATTTACATAAGCCTGTATCAAGTTAGTGCTATGTTTATTCATTATTAGACTTAAAATCTGCCTGAATTTCAGGCACAATACAGGCGTTTAAATTTTTTAATTTTGAAGCCTTTGCTTCATTGCATGAAATAATAAAAGTGATATAGGTCAACAATGAAATACTTTAGTTTTGCTGTGCTTGCAGCAACACTTTTAACCAGCCAGGTTGTCAGTGCAGAGCCGGCAGTTATTCAAACGGAAATCAAATCTAATGTGACTCAGCCCATGGGATTTTATCCTTTCCAAGTGGGTGCGTATAAAGTCATTGCTTTAAAAGATGGGACACTCGAATTAAGTCCTGATTTATTTAAACAAAATTTAACACCAGAAGAAGTTCGCGCTTTATTCCAAAAGCTTGCTGTTGATCAGAGCAAAGGTATACAAACCAGTGTCAATGCCTACCTGATTGATGATGGACAAGGCGGTATCAGTCTTGTTGATAGTGGTGCAGCCAGTTGTTTTGGACCGAACTTAGGTTCTATTGCACAAAATATTGAGGCGGCCGGCTATAAGCTTAATCGTGTACGCAGTGTTTTCTTAACTCATTTACATCCTGATCATGCATGTGGCATTGCGAAACAAGGTAAGGCTGTGTTTCCAAATGCAACGGTCTACGTCAATGAACAAGAAAGTCAGTATTGGTTAAGTGAAAGCACCGTCAACACTTTAGCTACCGAAAAACGTGAAGGTTATTTAGCGACCGTTGTGAAAATTAAAGCTGCGATTGCGCCATATCAAACCATGCGGAGTTTTAAGACCTTTAGCGTTGGTTCGGTGATTAATGGTTTAGAGGTTTTACCGAGTGTTGGACATACACCGGGGCATTATTCTTTTATCTTAAAATCACAAGCTAAAAGTTTTGCTATCCTCGGCGATGTGGTTCATTCCTATCATTTACAGTTTGAACAACCAAAGTTATCTGTCGATTTTGATGTCGATCCGGTCAAAGCCAGTGAAACTCGTTTAGCAATTTTTAAACGTTTTGCTCAAGAGCAAACCTTCGTTGCATTTGCACATTTACCATTTCCGGGTATTGGTAAAATTAGTGAAATGAATGATGGTCAGTTCCGTTGGAACCCGCTAAATTTAGCTCCGACAGCTCCGACAGCTCCGACAGCTCCGACAGCTCCGACAGCTCCGACAGCTCCGACAGCTCCGACAGCTCCGACAGCTCCGACAGCTCCGACAGCTCCGACAGCTCCGACAGCTCCGACAGCTCCGACAGCTC